>CANROH010000015.1 GCA_947632185.1 uncultured Clostridia bacterium | reverse complement strand
ATTCTTTGTAAATAATTTTACAACCAAAAAAATTAGATGTAAACTTATTTATTTACATCTAAAAGTATACATGTAAGATAAAGCTAAATATAATGTCTGCAAAATTACATATAGATAAGAAAAATCCACATATATATTATTATACGATTTGTTATTTTACATAAAATGTGTTATAATATAAAGTGATAAAGGAATTACCTTATCACAATACTACAAAAATGGGCAGTCGCTAAGATTGTCAAGTCCTAAATGGGCGGAAAGGATTAATCATGATGAAAGAATACCGGAAGAAGAACTACACTATGAAAGCTGAAAAGGTAGCTGCTGGAACCCACCTCTATAACTTCCTCGAAGATTGCCATTACACCACCACTAATGCTAAGTGCATCAAGCTCATCGGCACAGTTGGTGAGGAATGGCCCGTAACCATTGAGAAGTTGGCTAAGACCTACACTCTGATTGATGGAACTCCCATTACTGCGGAGAACATTCCTGAGGGAGTGTTTGAAATCGCAACCATCGTGAATGAAAATGCCGAGACTATCTTTGCAGAACAGGTTACAGAGAAGCTTCAGGTTGCTACCAGCTGGGGAGAAATCCTCACAGCAAATCGTGATGGCGTGCCTCATGGCGAAGGCGATTATATCGTAAGCGCCAATAAGGATGGGCAGCCGAATCCTGATGACAGATGGGTCGTCAATGGTATGGTGTTTATTAACACCTACGAAGAAGTGTGATGAACACTCTGTCACCAAAAGGAGGAGTCGATAGATGTAAAAATCTATCGACTCTTTTCTTTTATATAAAAATATGATAAAATGCAAAGCAAATAATAAAACTATTGTACCTGCATTATTAATGGTGAATTGTTAAAATTTAAAAATTATTAATGTTTGCAATTTTTTAGAGGTGATAATATGAATGTATCATATGAGATATTAGATAAGCAGATAGCAAATGAATTAAAAAGTATATATTTATTATATGGGCAAGAGCAATATTTAATAGAAACATATGTAAATAAAATAAAGAAAAAATTTGGTGAAAAAATTTTAGGAATTAATTATGTTTTAATTGATGAGACAAATGTTGAAAATTTGATATCAGATATTCAAATGCCCGCATTTGGTTATGAGAAAAAATTGATAATTATAAAAAATTCTGGCTTATTTAAAAAAGATGGAAGAAAAAAATCTGCTTCACCAATTCAAGATAAGATTGCAGATTATATAAAAAATAACATTGATTTGATAAATGATAGTGTAATATTAGTGTTTGTAGAAATAGAAGTTGATAAAAATATTGTTTATGAACAAATAGAAAAATATGGAATTATTTGTGACATAGAGGAATTAAAACCAATAGAATTGGTAAAAAGACTAAAACAAATTTGTAATTTGTATAAAGTGAATTGTGATGAAAATAATTTAAATTATTTAGTTGAAATTTCTGGAACTAGTTTACAAAATCTAATAAATGAAATAAGAAAATTAATTGAATATGCTGGACCTAATGGAACAATCTCAATAGATGATATTAATAACTTATCAATAAAACAGATGGAAAGTATTATTTTTGATCTTACAGATAATTTAGCAATGAGAAAAATAGATAAATCATTAGAAATATATGATAATTTAATTTATCAAAAAGAAGTACCTCAAAAAATATTAATTTCATTATATAATCATTTTAAAAAGTTATATTTGTGCTCTATAGCTATAGAATATAATAGAGATATTGTAAGTTCTTTAAATTTAAAACCAAATCAGACTTTTTTAGTTTCAAAATATAAAAAGCAACTTTCATATTTTAAACAAAGTGAACTAAAAAAGATTCTAAAAGCATTAATTGATTTGGATTATAATTCTAAAAATGGAAAAATAGATTTAGATATTGGATTAAAAAGTGTTTTATGCAATTATTGTAGCTAAATTTTAAAAATTTAAAATATAATTGGTATTATATTGAAAAAAATTAACTAAAATGATATAAGAAGTATAAATAAAAAATAATAATTTATTTTTTATTTAATCAAAATCATATGGAGAAAATTATGATTAATATTAATGAGAATTTTTTAAATTTACAAGATAGTTATCTTTTTTCAACAGTTAATAAAAAGGTAGTTGAATTTCAAAAAAATAATCCAAATAAAAAAATAATAAAGTTAGGTATAGGTGATGTTACAAGGCCAATAGTTCCGTCAGTTTTAGAAGCGATGCATAAAGCTGTTGATGAACTTGGAAAAGTGGAAACTTTTAGAGGATATGGTCCAGAACAAGGATACGAATTTTTAAGAGAAAAGATTGCAGAATTTGATTATAAAAAAAGAGGAATAGAAATATCAATTGATGAAATTTTTGTTTCAGATGGAGCCAAATGTGACTGTGGTAATATTGGAGATATACTTGGAGTAAATAATAAAGTAGCAATTACAGATCCTGTTTATCCAGTATATTTAGATACTAATGTTATGGCGGGAAGAAGTGGAAAATATAATCAAGAAACAGGTATGTTTGAAAATATAATATATATGCCTGCAAATTCAGAAAACAATTTTATTCCAGAGCTTCCAAGTGAAGTTCCAGATATGATATATTTATGTTTTCCAAACAATCCAACTGGAACTACTTTATCAAAACAAGAATTAAAAAAATGGGTTGATTATGCAAGAGCCAATAAAGCTTTAATATTGTTTGATTCAGCATATGAAGCATATATTTCTGAGGATAATGTACCACATTCAATATATGAAATTGAAGGTGCAAAAGATGTGGCAATAGAGTTTAGAAGTTTTTCTAAAACAGCAGGATTTACTGGAGTAAGATGTGCATATACAATTGTTCCAAAAAATTTGAAAGGATATACAAAAGATGGAAAAGAAATATTATTAAATCCATTGTGGAACAGAAGACATGGTACAAAATTTAATGGAGTTTCTTACCCCGTTCAAAGAGCAGCTGAAGCAGTTTATTCCGAAGAAGGCCAAAAACAGATAAAGGAAAATATAAATTATTATATGAATAATGCCCAAATAATAAAAGAAGGATTACAGGAAACTGGATTTACTGCATATGGAGGAGTTAATGCTCCATATATATGGCTTAAAATTCCACAAGGTTTAACATCATGGGAGTTCTTTGATAAATTGTTAAATGAAGTTAATGTAGTAGGAACTCCTGGAGTTGGATTTGGACCTAGTGGAGAGGGATATTTTAGATTAACAGCATTTGGAACAAAAGAAAATACGATAGAGGCTATAAATAGAATAAAAACTATGAAATAGTAATTAAAGCTATTAAAAGTGGCATGTATTTGATACTTTTATAAATTCATGTCACTTTTTTATTAAATGAATAGGAGTATGAAATGAAAAAATATAGACTGGAAATAATTATTTTTATGGTTGATGCAATCTGTATGATTTTAGAGCTTGTAGCATCTAGAGTATTATCTCCATATTTTGGAAGTAGTAATTTAGTATGGACAAGTGTAATAGGAATTATTTTATTAAGTAGTAGCATTGGTCATTACTTAGGAGGGATAATTGCAGATAGAGGTGAACTTAATAATAATTTAAAAGCTATACTTGCATTATCTGCTGCTACAATATTTATAATACCAATGTGTGAATCTTTAATAATAAATTCTGTTACATCTATAACTACTAATATAAAAATTGGTGCAATTTTATCTACAATTTTATTATTTTTTATACCATCTTTATTTATGGGAAGTTTAACACCTATTATTTTAAAAATGAAATTAACAGATATAGAAACAGCAGGAAAAACTACAGGTAAAATTACTGCTATATCCACAATAGGAGGAATTATAGGAACTTTCTTAGGAGGATTTTTCTTAATACCAAATTTTGGAAGTATACAAATATTATTTGTATTATCAATATTAATACTTTTAATGATACCTCTTGTAGATTTTAAATTTTTTCCAAAACAAGCAATCGTATTGGTATTAATAATTTTATTTTTGATTTTTTTAATGGTAAAAAGTAGTAAAAATAATGAACAATATTCTGAAAATGTATTAGATGGAACAATAGGAGATTCTGTTAGCTATGATACTCAATATGGACGAGTTTTAATATATAACGCAATGATGAATATTGGTGAGCCAGTCAGAATTTTAGATATTGATAGTGGATATGAATCGGCTACTTTTATTAATGAAGATAAGCGCAATGAACTTGTATTTGATTATACGAAAAAATATGATTTAATGTTTGAAGCAAATATAGAAATTAAAAATGCTATGCTAATTGGAGGGGCAGGATATTCATATCCAAAATATTATATTAGTCATTATGATAATAAAAATCTAGATGTTGTTGAAATAGATGAAAAAATTACTGAAATTGCAAAAAAGTATTTTTATTTAGATGAATTAATAAGTGATTATAATATTGAAAAAAATCATAGATTGAATTTAATAACAGATGATGGAAGAACATATTTAAATAATAATATCAAAAAATATGATGCTATTATGAATGATGCATTTTCAGGAAATTCTCCTGCAAAAACCTTAACTACTCTTGAAGCTGTTCAAAAAGTTAAAAATTCGTTAAATACGAATGGATTATATTTAACTAATATATTATCTTCGTTAGATGGAGAAAATTCTAAATTTATTAAAGCTGAAATAAATACTCTAAAGCAAGTCTTTAAGAATGTATATGTTGTGCCCTGTGATACTATAGATAATACTGAAATACTTCAAAACAATATGGTGATAGCAACTGATGATGAAATTTCATTTTCAGGTACGTATGAAATAGATATCCCTGAAAATGAAATTATTATAACTGATGATTATTGTCCAGTTGACAATTTAATACCAATTTTTTAGTTTATTATAAAAATTATATATAAAGGAGGATTTTAATATGGCACAAATTTTAAATGACGTATCAAGAACTTTTAATGAATTTCTTTTATTACCTAATTTAACTGATGAAAGGTGCATACCAAGTAATGTTGTTTTAAAAACACCACTTGTAAAATTTAAAAAGGGAGAAGAGCCTAAATATAGTGCAAATTTACCATTTGTTTCTGCTATAATGCAATCTGTTTCTGGAGAAAAAATGGCGATAGCATTAGCAAGAGAGGGAGGATGTTCTTTCATATTTGGAGCACAACCAATAGAATCTCAAGCTCAAATGGTAAGAAATGTTAAAAAGTATAAAGCTGGTTTTATTATTAGCGACTCAAATGTAACAAGTACTACGACAATAGGTGAGTTAATTGATCTTATAGAGAGGACGGGACATTCAACAGTAATGATAACTGAAGATGGAACAGCAAATGGAAAATTTCTTGGATTAGTAACAGATAAAGACTATAGAGTTTCAAGGGTAATTTTAGATGAACCAGTTTCTAAATATATGGTGCCAAAAGAAAAAGTTTGTTATGCTAGGAAAGGAATTTCATTACATGAAGCAAATGATTTAATTTGGGAAAAGAAAATTAGTTGCTTGCCAATATTAGATGAAAACGATAATTTGGATAGCTTAGTATTTAGAAAAGATTATGAATCAGATAAAGAAAATCCTAATTCATTATTAGATGATCAAAAAAGATTTATAGTTGGTGCAGGAATAAATACAAGAGATTATCAAGAAAGAATTCCGGCTTTGGTAAATGCTGGTGTTGATATGATATGTATGGATTCTTCTGATGGATACTCAATATGGCAAAAAAATACAATAGATTGGGTAAGAAAAAATTATGGAGATAGTGTAAAAATCGGTGCAGGAAATGTTGTAGATAAAGATGGATTTTATTATTTAGCTGAAGCTGGTGCAGATTTTATAAAAGTCGGAGTTGGCGGTGGATCAATTTGCATAACTAGAGAGACAAAAGGAATTGGTCGTGGACAAGCATCTGCATTAATGGATGTAGTAGAAGCAAGAGATGAATATTTTAATCGTACAGGTATATATATTCCTATTTGTTCAGATGGAGGAATTGTTCATGATTATCATATAACACTTGCTTTAGCAATGGGAGCAGATTTTGTAATGATGGGAAGATATTTTGCAAGATTTGATGAAAGCCCTACAAGAATTGTTAAAAGAAATGGAACTTTTATGAAAGAATATTGGGGTGAAGGTTCAAATAGAGCAAGAAATTGGCAAAGATATGATTTAGGAGGAGAAGCAAAAAATAAATTAACTTTTGAAGAGGGCGTTGATTCATATATTCCATATGCAGGTCACTTAAAAGATAATGTAGAAATAACAGTTAGTAAAATTAAATCAACAATGTGCAATTGTGGTGCTATAACTATACCAGAATTACATAAAAAGGCTAGACTTACAATAGTTTCAAATGTTAGTATAAAAGAAGGTGGAGCACACGATGTTGTTCTAAAAGAATATGAATCAGGAAATTAAAATCCTTGATAAATAAGAGATAGTGTGCTAAAATAATAAAAGTTAAATTTAGAAGGAGTTGAGCTAATGAGAATTTTGGCTGTAGGAGATATTGTAGGAAAGACAGGACTTCAAAAATTAAAAGAAGCACTACCTAAAGTAGTCGAGGAAAATAATATAGATTTTGTTATAGTAAATGGTGAGAATGCAGCAGATGGTATGGGGCTTACAGAGAAGATGTATAAGGAAATATTATCTTTAAAGGTTAATGTTGTGACAATGGGAAATCACACATGGGGCAAAAAAGAGATTTTTAATTTTATAGATGATAAAAAAATTATAAGACCAGCAAATTACTCAAATAATAATCCTGGAAGAGGATATGATATTTATTTATGTAAAGGTAAAAAAATTTGTGTAATTAATTTGATAGGAAGAACAAGTATGGCTGTACTATCTGAAAATCCTTTCCTAATATCAAAAGATATCATTGAAAAAATAAAAAAAGATGTTGATATTATTGTAGTTGACTTTCATGCAGAAGCAACTGCAGAAAAAATTGCATTAGGTTATTATTTAGATGGAATGGCCACTATTGTATATGGAACTCATACGCATGTACAAACAGCTGATGAAACTATATTAGAAAAAGGAACAGCTTATATAACAGATATAGGAATGACCGGACCAAAAAGATCTGTTATTGGGATGGATGTTGAAGTTTCTATAAAAAGATTTGAAACTTCATTGCCAGAAAAGTATAAAGTAGCAGAAGGAAAATCAAAATTTAATAGTTGTATGTTTGAAATTGATGATAATACAAATAAGGTTAAAAGCATAAAAAGGATAAATGTCTTTTAAAATATTATATATCATTTTTATTCGACAAAAATAGACAGAACCATTACAAAAACTGTTGAAAAAAGGCGCACGAAAGTTCGGTAAAATGATGAAAAAGTATAGACTTCTAAAAATGATTATTATAAAATAAGAACATCGAAACACAAGATAAAAAATTTAAAATAATAGGAGGAAGAAAAATGGAAGTTTTAAAAATTTCATCAAAATCAAACCCAAATTCAGTTGCAGGAGCAATAGCAGGGTTAGTCAAAGAATCTACAAGAGCAGAGATGCAAGCAATAGGAGCAGGAGCTTTAAATCAAGCAATAAAAGCAGTTGCTATAGCAAGAGGGTTTGTAGCACCATCAGGAGTTGATCTTGTATGTATACCAGCTTTTGCTGAGGTTCAAGTCGAAGGAGAAGATAGAACAGGAATAAAATTAATTATTGAATCAAGAAAATAGTTAATTTAAAATTTAATAGATTAGAATAAAAATAGGCTAATTTTACAATTATAGAATTAGCCTATTTTTTAATTGTAATAACATAGAAACTTTTTATTTATGTATTGAAAATCTAAAAAAAATAATATATTATTGTGAAAGTAGAAAGGTAATAAATATGAATAGTAATAATTTTTTTAAGTACATATTTGCTTTAGTTGTAGTATTTTTGGTAGGATACACAGCATATATAATCTTGCAAAATAAAACAGATGTGAGTGATTATAATCCTGATCAAACATCAACTTTAAGTAATATTCAAACTGATTTAAGATTAGCTATTGCTGATATGGATACTATTAATCCATTATGTAGTAATAATAGAAATGTCCTTGAAATTACTAAAATTATATATGAGCCTTTAGTTACATTAGACGAATATTATAAATTAGAATATCGCTTAGCAGAAGAAATTGCTAAAACTGATGATTTAACTTATATAGTAAAATTAAAAAAAGGAGTTTTATGGGCGGATGGTAGTAATTTTACTGCATATGATGTGAAATATACTTTAGATTTGATAATAAATAGCGGACTAAGCAAAGTATATAATGAAAATCTTAAGTATGTAACAAGATGGGAAGCATTAGATGATAATACTTTAAAAATATATTTGTCCGAACCAGTTCAGTTCTTTGAATATAATCTTACATTTCCAGTAATGTGCGAGAAATATTATGCTGGTGAAGATTTTGCAACTAGTCAGAAAACTCCTATTGGAACAGGAATGTTTAAAATTTCTGAAATAAGTTCAAATGTAATACAATTAGTTCCAAATGAATTATATTGGGATACATCTAAAAAACCTATGGCAACACAAATAAGTATTAATTTATACAAAACAATTGGGGAAGTTTATACAGCATTCAAAAATGGTGAGATTGACATATTATCTGTAAAAATAAATAATATAGAAGATTATATAGGTTCTTTAGGGTATAGAAAAATTGAATATAAATCAAGAGATTATGATTTTTTAGCATTTAATACTCAGTCAAATGAAATTTTATCAGATCCAGTTGTTAGAAGAGCAATAAGTTTAGCAATAGATAAAAATAATATTGTAAGTTCATGCCTAGGTGCTGGATATGTATCATCTAATTTTAGTTTAGATATGGGATTTTGGATTTATACAAAAGATTTAAATACAGCAATAAATATAGATCAGGCTACTCAAATATTAACAGATGCTGGTTGGCAGAGAGTAAATGGCTTATGGCAAAAAACGGAAAACGGTAATACTAAAAAAATAGAATTTTCGATAACTGTAGATGCTAGTAATGAAACAAGAAGAGCTGTTGCTGAAAATATTAAATCTCAACTTGCAAATTTTGGAATTCCAGTATCAATATCATATTTATCAGCCGAAAATTATAATAATGCTCTTAATAATAAATCATTTGAAAGTATATTAACAGGAATACAAGTTGGATATTCACCTAGTTTAAATACATTTTTTGGAAATAACAATTTAGCTAATTACTATAATCCAGAAGTATCAGAAATTATGAATGTTATCTCAAACACTTCTGATGAGAATGTATTATATGAGAAATATTCAAGAATATATGATATTTATTTAGAAGAAATGCCATATATTGGATTATATAGAAATACTAATATAGTGGTTTGCAATCAAGGTTTAGTTGGAAATATTACTGCTAATACTTTTAATGTTTATCATAATATAGAAAAATGGTATAGACAATAATTTTAATTAGTAAATCAAATTCAAAGATTAATATTTTACCAATATAAATATTATATAAAAGTTAAAAAAATATGTATAAAACTATTGACAAAAGAAAAATTAAAGATATAATAAGAACATAAGTTTTACAAACAAATATTTGTTAGGAGGAAAATATGGGAGATAGTTCAGAAAAAAGAAAAGCATTAGATGCTGCAATGAATCAAATAGAAAAACAATTTGGTAAAGGTTCTGTAATGAAATTAGGTGATTTTAAATCATTAGAAGTAGAATCAATTTCAACAGGAGCATTAAATCTTGATATAGCTTTAGGAATAGGAGGTATTCCTAGAGGAAGAATAGTAGAAATATATGGACCAGAATCTTCTGGAAAAACAACACTTGCATTACACGCAGTTGCAGAAGCTCAAAAATTAGGAGGAGAAGCAGCTTTTATAGATGCAGAACATGCATTAGATCCATCTTATGCTAAAAAGATAGGAGTAGATATAGATAATTTAATTGTATCTCAACCTGATACTGGAGAACAAGCTTTAGAAATAGCAGAAGCATTAATAAGAAGTGGAGCGATAGATATAGTAGTAGTAGACTCTGTTGCAGCATTAGTGCCAAAAGCTGAAATTGATGGAGATATGGGAGATGCTCATGTAGGATTACAAGCAAGACTTATGTCACAGGCTTTAAGAAAGTTAGCAGGAACTATAAATAAAACAAATGCAATAATAATATTTATAAATCAATTAAGAGAAAAAGTTGGTGTAATGTTTGGAAATCCAGAAACAACACCTGGAGGTAGAGCCTTAAAATATTATGCATCAGTAAGAATGGATATAAGAAAGATAGAATCAATAAAACAAGATGGTGAAGTTATAGGAAATAGAACAAGAGTAAAAGTTGTTAAAAATAAAGTTGCTCCACCATTTAGAGAAGCTGAATTTGATATAATTTATGGAAAAGGTATATCAAAAGAAGGCTGTGTATTAGATTTGGCTGTTAATCTAGATATTATTGAAAAGAGTGGATCATGGTTTAGCTATAATGGAGAAAAAATTGGACAAGGTCGTGAAAATATAAAGAAATATCTTGAGGATAATCCAAAATTTACAGAAGAAGTAGAAAAAAAGGTTAGAGATAATTTTAATAAAGCATTTGAAAATGCATTAGTAGAGGAAGATTTTGAAACTAGTGAAGAAACTTTAATAGAAGAATAATTTTTAGATAAAATATTTAAGAATAGAACGGAAGTAGTTTTATTATGAATTATATGAGTAAAGAAAAATTCGAAGAAGAAGAGAAGAAAGAAAAACTTCGAAATAAAATTTTAAAATATATAGTTTATAAAAAAAGAACTGAAGCAGAAATAAGACAAAAATTTTCACAAGAAGATGAAAATTTGCTTGAAGATGCAATTGAATATTTAAAAGAACAAAATTATATAAATGATAATATTTATGTAAAAAGGGCAATTCAAGAATATATGGCACTAAGAAAATTATCAATAAAAGAATTATCATATAAAATTTGTGAAAAAGGAATTGATAAAAATTTAGTGGATGATTATATTTGCCAAAATAAAGAAAGTATGCTAGAATATGAAATATCTTCGGCGAAATCTATAATATTAAAAAAGCAAAAAAGTTTTGAAAAAGAAGAAATAAAAAATTTTTTATATAAAAAAGGATATATGCAAGAGAGTATAAATATAGCATTTGATGAAATATCTGTAGAGTAGGAGAAAATGAATAGCAAGATAATATCACTTGAAACAAAAAAATATGAATTAAAACTTGATAATTTTGAGGGTCCACTTGATTTATTATGTTATTTAATAGACAAAAATAAGATGGACATTTATAAAGTTAGTATATCTGATATTGCAGATCAATATATATCATATTTACAAAAACAAGAAAAATTAAATTTAGAAATAGCTAGTGAATTTTTAGTAATGGCTTCTACATTAGTATTATTGAAATCAAAAGGTCTTTTACCCAAAGAAGTTGATGATGAAGCTGAAATAACAGAAGAAGAATTGATAAGAAGAATTATCGAATATAAAAAGTATAAAGAAATAAGTAAAGTATTTAAAGAAAGAATTGAAATATATTCAGATAGGTTTTATAAATTGCCAGAAAAAATAGAACTTCCAAAACAAGAATTAGAAAAAACATTTTCAATTTCAGATATTATAGAAAGATACAAATTATTAGTAGAGAAAAATGAAAATAAGAAAAATGAAAATAAAGATAATATTGATAAAATAGCTATGTACGATACATTTTCTGTATCTGATAAGGTAAAAGATATATTTAGAGAATTAGTTAGAAAACCTAAGTTTGTATTTAATAAATTATTTTCACTTAAAGAAAAACCAAAAGCAGAAGTTGTGACAGCATTTTCAGGAGTTTTGGAATTAAGTAGAAGAAACAAAATTAATACAGATCAAAATAAGATTTTTGGAGATATTATTGTTTCGAAAAGAAAGAAAAATGATTAATTAATAAATCTAAAAAGCATTTGTAAGTTTATAACTTGCAGATGCTTTTTATTTTTCAAAGTATAATAAATATCTAAAATTCTAATACTATTAATACATAATTTGTAAATTATTATATTGAAGAAAGGACTAAAATGCTAATAGTAATAATTTTATTAATTATAATATTAATATATTTTGTGATAATTTCTCTAGTTTTTTCTAATATAGTAGTAAATGTAGAAGAATGTGACATATCTTATAATGATAATCAAGTTGAAGGGTGGTTTGTTAAAGATTTTAAATTAAGTATCCAAATATATATATTTAAATTTATAAAAATTTTAAATATTAAAATATTAAAAAATTCAATTCAAATATTTAAATTGAGTTTTAATATAAATATTGAAAATAAGATTAAAAATAATAAAAATCTATACAAAAATTTATTTAATAATATAAAATTAATAAATAATAATAAATCATTAATAAATATTAAAAATCTAAAGCCGATAATTACAAATTTGAATTTGGATTTATCTTTTGGAACAGAAAATTCTATGTTAACTACATTTTCAATACCAACAATCTCATTTATTGTATCTTTCCTTTTAAGTAATTCTATATATAAGTATGATAGTAAAAATTATAATTATAGAATTACCCCTAAATATATCGATACAAACAATTTTAAAATTGAACTTAATGCAAAATTAAAATTTAATACATTGAGATTATTATTTTTTATAATAGATTATAGAAAAATTAAGTCAAATGCGTAAAACTAAGATTTTTAATTATATTTATTTTTAAAGATATTGATTCGTTGACAAATATTTTGGGCAATTATATAATTTTTATAGTATTAATGTAGGAATGGTGGTTTGTTATTTATTATTATATATTTGGAAAAATATATTAATTTCCTATAATAAATAAGGCTTAATAAATAGCAAATTCTATACTTAATACATAGTATAATAAAACTTTTATTGGAGAAAATAAGATAAAATATTTTTTTAGAAAAGAGGTAATATTATGGGAGAACATCCAATAGAAGTTTTAATGGAAACAGCTATGAATAGCATAAAAGATATGGTTGATGTAAATACAATAATAGGTGAACCAATTGAAGTTGCAAATGGAATGGTTATAATTCCAATTTCTAAAGTTAGTTTTGGGTTTGCTGCAGGTGGAAGTGAGTTTAAAGGTGAAACTATAGATGAATATAAGAAAAAAGATAAGGAAGAAGAAGTACAATATAGACTTCCATTTGGTGGAGGAAGTGGAGCTGGAATATCTATAAACCCGGTGGCTTTTGTTATAGTATCAAAAGATTCGATAAAAGTTTTGCCAATAGAGCATACTTCTGCAATTGATAAACTTATGGATTACGTTCCTGATTTAATGGAAAAAGCAAATAATTTTATGGATAAAAAGTTAGATTCAGCGGATAAAAAAGAAAAAGTTAAATCACCAGAAAAAATGCAAAAAGATAAAAAAATAAAAAATATTTCTTTTTCAACAAGTATAAAACCTGAAAGTCAAAATGAAAAAGACAATTATGGCGATGAGGATATAAAAAAAGATAATCAATAAAATTATATAAAAGTTCAGTATTAACATACTGAACTTTTAATATTTAATAATATAATATTGAAAAAAACTTTTATAAATGGTACAATTCTAAATAGGTAAACTAAAAAAGAGAAAGGTTGTACTATTTATTTGTACAAAGTAAAAATATGGAAAAAAATGAAATAGAATTTTTAGAAGAGGCATCAAGATATACTTTGACATATAAAATGTTAAATATGATTTTAGATGATTTAAGAGAATCAATAATAAAAAATAGTAATTTAATAGTAGATGCAAATAAGGAAGATGTGAAACATAATAAAAAGCAAATAAAAGTTAAAGAATTGCTCGAAATAATTGAAAATTATAGAAATAGTGAATGCGTTTTAAATGATGATGAAAGAAAAATTGTTATTTATAAAGGAGATCCTTATTTAACTTTACATTTATGTTTGCAAGCAATAACTCAAAGAACTAAAATATTGTTAATACACGAAAAATTTATGCTTGGAGTAAATGAAATATTATTAAAAATTATAGATGAAATTATGAGAGAATATAAAATATTCAATCTAATATATAAACTTGATTATTTTTCAATTAAAGAATTAAATAAAGTGAAAAGCTTTTATGATGAAATAGTTGTTATAGGAGATACAACTATTTATCAAATGTTAGTGGACGAAAAAAATGTAAAATTTTATCCGTATAATAACATTGCTTTATATTGTGATTGTCAAGAACTAGAAAAATTGCAAGAAGCAATTTATATTTATGCAAATGAAAATGAATTTGAATTAGAAATTTTATATGATTGTACTTTAGATGAAGCTATAGATTTTATAAATGGAGATGAAAATAAAAATATTGCAATTCTACTTACAAATGATCATAATAGCAAAGATAAATTTTGTAATGAGATAAAAGGAAAAGAAGTTTTTGTTAATGAAAATCCATTTAAAAATGAAGTGGGAAAAATATATAATTATTTAAAATAAGGAAAGTAATGTTATGAATTCAAATAAAATTAGTAAAATGAAAATGTCAGAAATTATTGAAAACTATGGCTTACCCATGGCTTTTCTATACTATATTGATGATAAAGGTAGAACACAACAAATGTTAAGAAGTACTTACAAACCGGATGCTTTAGGAGAAAGACTGAAAGAATTTGAAAGTAAAATAAAAGAAGTTCAAATAAAAAGCATAAATTCTCCACTTGAAATAAATGGAATTGTAAGTGTTATGAATGAATATGAAGATATAATTGACAAAGAGCAATATATATTTCTTATGGCAAAATTATTAAAAGAAGATGTGGAAGGTGAATTACAATTAATAAATGGTCAAAAGCGTTTTAATGAAGTAGTTTACCAAACATATTTGCCGAAACATTTAAAAGGAAATTATAGTCTTAAACAAGCACTTACAAGTGCCAAAGTTTTATTATCAGATGTTGATATAATGTTCGGAGAAATAGATTCATCTTCAAAAAAACCTAAATTTGAAAGTTCTCAAGAATTTGTAGGTAATAAAAAGGCTATTATGAGAGCAAAAGAAAACAGCCTAAAGAAATTAGAAGAAATCGAAAATACTGTTGGTTTAGAAAACTTATTAAAAAGATTAGAACCATATCATATGATTACCTTTTTTAAATATCAAAATGTTGCAACTACACTTATGAGTTATCTTTATTTTAAATATCCAGATAATATCAAAATATTTGAGAACAAAGAATTAGTAGAATATGACACAGAAAATGACGTAGTAAAACCTCATTATGAATTTGAAGATTTTTTAAACCTTACAAAAGAATATTTTGAATATGTTAATGTTGATAAACTTCTATTGTTATCAGTTTTTTCATATTATGCTAAAACCAAAAATCAAAACAGAGATTTTACAATTGAAGAATTTAATGAACTTAAAGATCTTTTAGACAAAATTGGAAAATTAGTAGACAATAATAAAAGAAAAGTAGAATTTATTGTTTCTAATAATGATGATAGGAATGACAATAAAAATACGGTTTATAAGATTTCTTATGATGATATTGTAAGTTTAGTAGAAGATATGTCAAAACATTTTATAAATGGAATTTTTTATGATGATAAAAAATTAAGAAATTTATTTGATAACATTATATCAGGTAATATTTCTATAGATTCTATTGCTCCAAATGATTTTAAAAAAACTGTTAAAGATGTTACAGTTAGAGACATTTTATTGTTGCTTGAAAACCAGCCGAATGGCCTACAATATATAATTGAAAGTAATATATTATCAGAAAAAAATATATATATGATTTTAGATAAGAAAAAAGATTTTGATGCTGAACAAATATCATTTTTAATTAACAAAAATATATTAGATATTAATGATATTTTAAAATTGTATATGCAGGACAAAGTTTCTTTAGAAAATGTAAAGCTTTTAAAAGAAAATCTAAAGGAAAGAAATGTTGAATCAATAGTTTCTGAGTCAAAACTTGTAGAGCTTTATTTAGATCCAAGTAAAAAAGAAGAATTTGATAAATATAGAAGAATTTTTAAAACATTAAAAATAGATGAAACAGCAGATGAAATAAAACAAATAAAAGATAATAATGATAATGAGGATAAAATTAAAGAAATAGAAAAGTCTATTTTACAAAGGCAAAAAGATATTGGCGAAAAAATTTTAGGTCAATCAGCCAATCTTCTAGAAAGTGACAAGATGTATGAATTGTATCATATGGGATTATTGCAAATAGATACAATAATTGATTATATTGGGGCTGATGCTGTTAAAGATTTATATGCTTCAGGTAAATTAAAACCAATTGATGCTAAAAGGTTATATGATGATTCTATATTAAAAATTGATATGATTAGAGATGTATTAAAAAGTAATAATTTATCAGATACCGAAAAACTTGTATTAATATATAGTACATTTCCTTCAACTGAAGATAAAAATGATGTAGAAATAAGAGAGTCTTTAATAAAATATATACGTAATCCTGATGATACAAATAATTTTAATAAGAAAAGAAAAATAAAACAAAAAGATCATGATATAAATCCAATAATAGATGATCGTATAAAGAAATATGCATCAGATCCTTGTGCTAGATGGAATTTGATTTCTAGTTTAGATAAGCAATATAGCGAAGAATATTTAAAGGATGGCAATATAATATTTTATTTACCTAATGAAGGAAAATATATAATCGAAAAATTATATACAAAAGACTATAAAGCTGCATATGGTGCAGCAACTTATATATTAGATGAAGACCTTTTTAATAAAAACAAAGAAGATATAATTGTATCAAAAAAAGTAAATAGAAGTTATTTAGTTGGACTTGAAAAAATACAAAGAGGTAAAGAAATTAAAAAGATTGTGCATACTGGGTGGGGAAATGCAATAATAAAATATTTTGATATAGATAAGAGTGATAAATATTCAGAAAAAGAAAAGAAAAAAATAAGAGAATTAGCAGAAAAAGTAGAAAAATCCAAAAAACGTTTAGGAAAATCTTTAGATGATGAAGATGATTCTAATGTAAAATAAAATGAGGTATGTATGATAGATTTAAAAAAAGATATAAAATACATAAAAGGAGTAGGACCTAATCGTGCTACTCTTTTAAATAAATTGGGTATATATACTTTAAAAGATCTTATTACCTATTTTCCACGTGAATATGAAGATAGAGGAAATTCTAAGAATATATCTGAAATTGAAGATGGACAAGAAGCTTTAATTTGTGCATATCCAGTGGGTAGAATGAATGAAATTAAAATACGAGGTAATTTAACTTTATGCAAGCTAGTAGTTAGAGATGAAACGGCTACTTGCCAAATAACTTGGTATAATCAACCATATTTAAAAAATGTATTTAAGCAAAATATAAGATATAAGTTTTACGGAAAAGTGTCTAAAAAATATGGGAAAATTGAAATGCAATCTCCAGTATATGAGGAAGAACAATCAAATAAAAATACAGGAAAGATAATTCCAATATATCCTCTAACATATAATTTATCACAAAATGTTATTAGAAAAATAATTGAAAATGGATTAAATGAAGTATCAGGAAAATTAGAAGAAACTCTTCCAAAATATATTCTAGATGAATATAAATTATATGATTATAATACTGCTATTAAAGAAATTCATTTTCCAAATAGTTTTGCAAATTTCAATTTAGCTAAAAAAAGATTGGTATTTGAAGAATTATTTTCTATGCAACTTGCCCTTTTAAGTTTAAAAAATAAATATGAAGTGAAAAAAACAGGAATCGAATTTAGTAAAGATGTTAAAATGTCTGAAATTATTGATACACTTCCATTTAAATTAACTAAAGCACAACTAAGAGTTTTAGAAGAAATTGATAAAGATATGGAAGATTCAAAACCAATGAATAGACTTTTACAAGGAGATGTTGGTTCTGGTAAAACTGTTGTTGCTTTAATTGCAGCATATAAAGCTGTAAAATCTGGATATCAGGCAACCATTATGGCTCCTACAGCAATTCTTGCAAGTCAACATTTAGAAACTTTTAATGATATTTTAAAAGATTCTGGAATTAGATGTGAACTTTTAATAAGTGGAATTTCTAAAAAGAAAAAAGAAAATATTTTATCAAGACTTGAAAATGGAGAAATTGATATTTTAATTGGTACACATGCAATTCTTGAAGAAAATGTTAAATTTAATAAATTAGGTTTAGTAGTAACTGATGAGCAACATAGATTTGGAGTTAGACAAAGAAGTGCGATAGCATTAAAAGGAAAAAATCCCGATGTTTTAGTTATGACAGCTACTCCTATTCCTAGAACTTTAGCATTAATACTTTATGGAGATTTGGATATTTCTATAATTGATGAATTACCTCCAAACAGAAAAAAAATTGAAACTTATGCAGTTACAAAAGGAATGGAGCAGAGGGTAAATAATTTTATTTCTAAAAATATTGAAGAAGGAAGACAATGTTATGTTGTTTGTCCATTAGTAGAAGAAAATGATGAAATTGATGCAAAATCTGTAATGGAAATATATGAAAACTATAAAAATAATGTATTTTCAAATTATCGAGTTGAATATTTACATGGTAAAATGAAATCTAAAGAAAAAGAAGAAATCATGGAAAATTTTAAAAATGGTAATATTGATATTTTAGTTTCTACAACGGTTATTGAAGTTGGTGTAAATGTTCCAAATAGTAATATTATGGTAATAGAAAATGCAGAAAGATTTGGACTTGCACAATTACATCAATTAAGAGGAAGAGTAGGACGTCGGAGAATATCAATCATATTGTATTTTGAAATATCATGGTAATTCACAGCTAATTAGAGAAAGAATGAAGGTTATATCTAGCACCAATGATGGTTTTGTAATTTCTGAAAAAGACCTAGAATTAAGAGGATCAGGAGAATTTTTTGGGACAAAACAGCATGGAATACCAGAATTTAAGATAGCTAATCTTTTTGAAGATATAGGAATCTTAAAATTAGTACAAGGATTAGCAATTCAAATAATTCAGAAAGATCCGTTGCTTGAAAAAAGAGAAAATGAACTTTTAAAAAAATTAGTAAATGATAAATTTAAAGATAGAATAGAAATTTAAGATAAAGGAAATTAAGTTTAAACCATGAATTGACAAAATTCGATAAAGATAATACAATATATACATTAATTTATAAGAAAAAGAGGATGTTGAAATTGAGAATTTTTTTATTGCTTATAGGCATAATATCGCTAGTTTCTGGGGTTAACTTTATATATGATGCAAGGCCAATTGTAAAAAAATATTTTAGTTTTGGAGATAAAAATGAGGCCACTTTAGGATTAAAGATATTAGGCTTTTTATTAACAATGCTTGGAACTATTATAATATATTTTATTTACTAGAATATTACTTATAAATTTATATTTAAATAATAAATACAAATTTTTTTGAAGCAGAAAGGAAGATAAAATTATATGAAAATAACTTATGAAAATAGAGAATTTGATATACAAAGTGGAACACCAATAGGAGAAGCTTTAAAAGATGAAATTCAAAGAAGTAGTATAAAGGAAATAATTGCAGCTAGATATAACAATTTGCTAGCTTCTTTAAATACACCTATAGAAGAAGATGGAACAATAGAATTTATAAATAGAGAAGATAAAGATGGTAGAATAATATATATAAGAGGGTTATTGTTTTTAATGTGCAAAGCATTTTCAGAAGTATTTCCAGAAGCTCTTTTAACAGTTAATTACCAGGTTTCTAATGCTATGTTTGGCACTGTTGATAATATGGAAATAACTCAAGAAGTAATACAAAAAGTAAAACAAAGGATGCAAGAAATAATTGCAAAAGATTTACCTATTACAAAAGTTACAATGACTCAAGAAGAAGCAAAAATCTTTTATGAAAAAGAAGCAACATTAAAAGGAAAAATACAAACTGATATTGATAAAGATAAAGTATCTTTATATTATTGTGAAGATTATTATAATTATTTTTTTGGAACTATGCCTATATCAAGTGGTTTTGCAAAAATATATGATTTAGTAAAATTTAGAAATGGTTTTCTTTTAAAATATCCAAGCTTATCAGAACCAAATTGTTTGCAACCAAATGCAAGTACATTAAAATTAATTTCTGCTATGGATGAATATGATGAAATAAATAAATTATTAAAAATTAATACTGTTTATAGATTAAATAAAAAAATTTCAGAGCCTAATGGGGAAAGAGAATTAATTTTGATTTCAGAAGCACTTCATGAGAAAAAAATTTCAGAGATAGCAAATAAAATAAAGGAACGTAAAAATATTAGAATGGTTCTAATAGCTGGACCATCTTCTTCAGGAAAAACAACTTTTGCACAAAAATTAGGAATAGGATTAAGAGTTAATGGAATTAAACCAGTAACTATTTCTGTAGATAATTACTTTGTAGAAAGACAAAACAACCCTAAAGATGAAAATGGAAATTATGATTTTGAATGTATAGAAGCAATTGATGTAGATTTATTGAATTCTCAATTACTAGATTTATTACATGGTAAAGAAATAAATTTACCTACATTTGATTTTAGAACTGGAACAAAACATTATAATGGTAATACTTTAAAGTTAGCAGACGATGAAATTTTAATAATAGAAGGTATACATTGTTTAAATGATAAATTAACAAATCAAATACCTGCAGAAAATAAATTTAAAGTATATATAAGTGATTTAACGGTATTAAATATTGATTATTATAATAGAATTTCAACAACAGACACTAGATTAATTAGAAGAATTGTTAGAGATCATAACTTTAGAGGATATAGTGCTGAACATACATTAAAAACTTGGTATTCAGTAAATAGAGGAGAACAAAAAAATATATTTCCATATCAAGAAGAAGCAGAATGTATGTTCAACTCATCTATAGTTTATGAACTAGCTGTATTAAAAAAATATGCAATTCCATTATTAGAAGAAATACCACGTACTTCTAGAGAATATGGTGAAGCAAGAAGATTAATAACACTTCTAACATATTTTAAAGATATGGATTCGAGCTTAATACCTAACAATTCACTTTTAAGAGAATTTATTGGAGGAAGTATTTTTGAAAAATAAAAAAAATAATATACCTAATTTTACTATAATAGATGAAGGATTTGTATGTGAAAACTGTGGTGCAAAAGTTGAAAAACTTGGATATTCTTGTAGAAATCATTGCCCAGTATGTTTACATTCTAAACATGTTGATATAAATCCTGGTGATAGACAAGAAAAATGCCATGGAATGTTAGAACCAATAGGTATAGAAATAAATAGTAAAAAGGGTTATGTAATAGTTTTTAAATGTAAAAAGTGTGGGCAAATTAGAAAAAATAAAGCTGCTGAAGATGATAATATGGATTTAATTATAAAATTAAGTGTAAAGGAATAATTTTTTAATGAATAAAAATAAATCTAAAGATAAAAAAAATGAGGACAATAAAAAAATAAAAATATTAAGATTTTTTTTAATCTTTTTAATAATTATTTGGGCTATAATAGTATTTAATTTTTCAAACCAAAATGGAGAAGAATCTGCCGGACTAAGCCAAAAATTTGTTGAACTTTTTATAAAACAAAAAGAAGTAGTAAATATGGTAGAACCAATTGTTAGGAAAATAGCTCATTTTTCTGAATATGCTATAGGTGGAGTTTTATTTATTTTATTGTTTTATACGTATACTTGGTCAAACAAAAAAAGAATTTTAATATCAATTCTTTTAGGAATATGGTATGCAATAACTGATGAATTTCATCAAACATTTATCCCAGAAAGGCATGGAAGTATTATTGATATCCTAATTGATTCATTAGGTGTAATAACTGGTATTATAATTGTTCTTATAATTATTAAAATTTCAATTTTAGTAAAAAACAAAAAACAAAATAATAAAAATATATAATTATAGTAGAAAGAGGGTTAAAGATGATTGATTTCAAAAAAATCATAGGAGAAAAGATAGCAAAAAACGTACAATTAGATTTATCAGAAATAGTAAGTTATATTGAAATACCACCAAATCCTGAAATGGGAGACTATGCTTTTCCATGTTTTAAACTTGCAAAAATTTTAAAAAAATCACCTCAAATGATTGCAGAAGAATTAAAAGGAAAAATAGAATTAGATGAAAATATA
This sequence comes from uncultured Clostridia bacterium, assembly GCA_947632185.1. Lineage (GTDB taxonomy): Bacteria > Bacillota > Clostridia > TANB77 > CAG-508 > Scatovivens. Next base: position 4,720 of record CANROH010000015.1, on the reverse strand, counting down.
GAAGAAATTAAAGTGGTTAGTGGATATTTGAATTTTTATATAAATAAATTATTGCTTACAAAAACTGTTTTGACAGAAATTGAAAATTCTAAAGATACTTATGGCTCAAATAAAAGTGGTAATGGAAAAAATGTAATTGTTGAGTATTCTTCACCAAATATAGCGAAACCTTTTCATATTGGGCATTTAAGAAATACTGTTATTGGTGCTGCATTGTATAAAATTTATAAATATTTAGGATATAATACAATTGGAATAAATCATTTAGGAGACTATGGAACTCAATTTGGAAAAATGATTGAAGGATATAAAAGATGGGCACAAGAATATGACTTTAAAAAAGATCCTATATCAGATTGTATGGATATTTATGTTAGAATAAATAATCTTTGCAAAGAAGATGAAAATGTTTTAAATGCTTGTAGAGAAAATTTCAAAAAAATTGAAGAAGGGGATCCATACTGTGTTGAGGTATGGAATAAATTTAAAGATTTAAGTTTAAAAGAATTTCAAAAAATCTATGATTTATTGGGAGTAAAATTCGATTCATTAAATGGTGAAGCTTTTTATTCAGATAAAATGGATGAAGTCGTAGATAAATTAGAAAAGCATGGAGCTTTAAAGGATTCTGAAGGTGCAAAAATAGTAGACTTAGAAGATAAAGGTCTAGGAGTTTGCATTATAAAAAAATCAAACGGTTCTACAATTTATGCAACAAGAGATTTAGCAGCAATTTTATATAGAAGTAGAACATATGATTTTGATAAATGTTTGTATGTTGTTGCATATGAACAAAATTTACATTTTAAGCAAGTATTTGAAGTTGCAAAATATCTAGATATTCCAGAAAAATGTTTGAAAGGATTACAACATGTTGCATATGGCATGGTAAGATTAACAACTGGAAGAATGTCTACACGTGAAGGTACAGTTGTAAAAGTAGATGAATTGTTGCAAGAATCAATTGATAGAGTTGAAAAAATAATTGAAGAAAAAAATCCAGATATGCAAAATAAAAAAGAAGAAGCTAAAAAAATTGGAATAGGTGCAGTGATCTTTAACAATCTTTGTAGTACAATTATAAAAGATCAAGTTTTTGATTGGAATACAGTCTTAAATTTTAATGGAGAAACAGGACCATATATTCAATATGTATATGTAAGGACAAAAAGCGTTATAGAAAAAGTAGGCAATATACCAGATATAAATGATGTTAACATTGAACTTTTACAAGATAAAGAAAGTCAAAAGATTATTTCGATTCTTTATAATTTTGAAAATATTTTAATGTCAGTTGTTGAGAAAAATGAACCTTCATTACTTGCAAGATATCTAATTGAACTTAGTCAAAGCTATAGTAATTTCTATAATGAAAATAAAATTATCGATAAAGATAGAAAAATACAAGATGCAAGAGTGTACTTAAGTTGGGCTGTAGGAAAAGTTTTAAAAATTGGTAGTGGACTTTTGGGAATAGAAATGCCAGATAAAATGTAGATTTAAAAATTAATTTGTGTTGACAAAAAGGAAAAAATAATAAATAATATAATTGAAATATGATTATGGAGGTAAAAATATGAAATATAAATGTACAATTTGTGGCTATATTTATGATGAAACAGTAGAAGGAGTAAAATTTGAAGATTTACCAGATGATTGGGTTTGTCCATTATGTGGTGTTGGAAAAGAAATGTTTGAAAAAGTTGAAGAGTAAATTATATATTTTAAAATAAAAAGCTCACTTTATTAATGAATGAAGTGAGCTTTTTTATAACTTATAAAATTTATTAAATTAGTAGAAAAAAAGAGATTCAATGAATACTATATAACAAGACATAAAAACAAGGTAAAATTATTATGTCTTAGAAAGGAAGACAAATGAAAACTGCAATAGGAATTTTGATTCCATTTTTGGGAACAACAATTGGATCTCTAATGGTTTTCTGCATGAAAAATACTATTAACAAAAAAATAGAAAAATTATTACTAGGATTCGCATCTGGTGTTATGATTGCTGCATCAATTTGGTCTCTACTTATTCCATCAATAGAAATGGCAGAAAATCAAGGTGTAGTATCTTGGATCCCTGCAGTTGTTGGGTTCATAATAGGAATATTATTTTTATTAATAATTGACATTGCTGTTCCTTATTTTGAAGCAAATATTGGTAAGGGAAAAACAAGTTTAAAAAATACTACAATGCTAATTTTAGCAGTAACACTTCATAATATTCCAGAAGGAATGGCTGTTGGAGTTGCATTTGCTGGAGCACTATCTGGAAATGCTGGAGTAACTTTTGCAAGTGCAATGGCTTTATCAATTGGAATTGCAATTCAAAATTTCCCAGAAGGAGCAATTATTTCAATGCCACTAAGAAGTAGTGAAGGAATATCAAAATGTAAGGCTTTTTTTTATGGAACAATGTCAGGAATTGTTGAACCAATTGCAGCATTTATAACTATATTATTAACTAGTGCTGTTGTACCTATATTACCATATCTACTTGCATTTGCAGCAGGTGCTATGATTTATGTAGTAGTAGATGAATTAATACCAGAATCTCAAAAAAAAGTAGATTCAAAATTAGGAACTATAGGAGTAGCAATAGGTTTTTTAATTATGATGGTGCTTGATGTAGTTTTAGGTTAACAAAATAAATATTAAATCATATACTTATATTGTAGAATAGAATTGAACTAAAAAAAGGAGGATAATAAGTATGGGATGTCAAAAGAAATCTTATATGAGTATTATTCCTATAATAATAAGTGTTGTATTATCTTTTATAGTTTATTCAATATTTAGTATAGCAATATTTACAAATATAACAGCTATTCTATTTACAGTGCTTGGTATTAGTGCTTTTGTTTTGATTACTTTAATAATAAGTTTATTTATAGTAAAAAAAGAAAATAGTTGTATTTGTGATTATGGACCTTTATTATTACTAGGAAGTTTAGGAAGTATTATTGTTTCAGGTATAACTGCTTTTATAACAGTAACTGAAGCTGTATCAGCAGTAATATTTGGAATTGTTACTTTCTTTTTTGCTTTAGGTATTATAGAATTTTTCTTATATATACTTTGCCTTATAAAGGATAAATGCAAATGTAAAGAATATTGTTAAAAATAATATTCATGTAAAAGGGCAGTGATAAAAAATCATTGCCCTTATTGCATTTTTGTAAATTAATTTAAATAAAATATCTTTTTGTGATATTATTGAATAAAAAAAATATTTATGATATTATAAAGAATGTTATCTAAGAAAGATTACTTAAAAATAGGAGGCAAATAAAAATGATAAAAAAATTAATAAGCTGTATAGGAGAATTCAAAAAAGAAACAATTTTAACACCAATATTTGTTGCATTTGAATCAGCATTTGATGTAATTATACCATTTTTAATGGCTTTATTAATTGATAATGGCATTAATAAAGGTAATAGTCAAATGATAATATATATTGGTATAGCTCTTATTATATGTTCATTACTTGCAATGTTCTGCGGAGTTAAATCTGGAACTTATTCGGCTAAAGCAAGTAGTGGTTTCGCAAGAAATTTAAGAAAGAAAATATATTATAATGTTCAAGATTTTTCTTTTTCTAATATTGATAAATTTTCTACTTCTAGTATTGTTACAAGATGTACAACAGATATAAATAATGTTCAAATGGCATTTCAAATGATAATTAGAATTGCAATTAGAGCACCATTAATGATTCTCTTTTCTTTAATTATGGCATTTTTTATAAAAGCTAAACTTGCAATAATATTTTTGCTTGCAATTCCAATTTTAGGAATAGGTTTGTTTTTAATTGCTACAAAAGCACATCCAATTTTTGAAAAGGCAATTAAAATATATGATAATTTAAATAATATTGTTGAGGAAAATGTTAGAGGAATTAGAGTAGTTAAATCATTTGTAACAGAGGATAAAGAAATAGATAAATTTAATAAAGTTTCAAATGAAATTTATAAAAATTTTTCAAGAGCTGAAAAAATAGTAGCATTAAATAATCCTTTAATGCAATTTACTGTTAGTTCAATTATAGTCCTTGTTTCTTGGTTCGGTGGAAAAGAAATTATCTTAGGAGGATTAACAACAGGAGAATTTACAAGCCTTGTTTCATATGCTATGCAAATATTAATTTCACTTATGATATTATCTATGATTTTAGTTATGATGATGATTTCAAGAGCTTCATGTGAAAGAATTGTTGAAATATTAGATGAAAAAAGTGATTTAACAAACAAAGAAGAAACAGTAAAAGATGTTAAAGATGGATCAATTGTTTTTGATAATGTTAGTTTTAGTTATGTAAATGATAAAAATAAATTATGTTTAAAAAATATAAATGTAGAAATAAAATCAGGAGAAACTGTTGGAATAATAGGAGGTACTGGTTCATCAAAATCTACATTGGTGCAATTAATTCCAAGACTTTATGATGTAACAAGTGGACAAGTAAAAGTTGGAGGAATTGATGTTAGAGATTATGATATTAAATCTTTAAGAAATCAAGTTGCAATGGTATTACAAAAAAATGAATTATTTTCTGGAACAATAAAAGAAAACTTACGTTGGGGAAAAGAAAATGCAACTGATGAAGAAATTGAAAAGGTTTGCAAGTTAGCACAAGCAGATGAATTTATAAATACATTTCCAGATAAATATGATACATATATAGAACAAGGTGGAACAAATGTGTCTGGTG
>CANROH010000014.1 GCA_947632185.1 uncultured Clostridia bacterium | reverse complement strand
ACCCATAATATTAAAATTAAAGCTGATAAATTATTAGGAGAAGATATAGAAAAATATGATATGATTGTATGCCCAGGCGGATTACCTGGCGCTGAAAATTTATCCAAAAATGTAAAAGTATTAGATGTTATTCAAAAGTTTAATAAAATGGAAGATAAATATATAGCGGCAATTTGTGCTGCACCAGCTATGGTATTACCTATGGCAGGAATAGAGAAAAATAAATATATAACATCATATCCAGGTGAAAGTTTTAAAAGACTATTAGAAAAATCTAATTATGTAGATGATATAGTTGTTGTAGATGGAAATTTAATTACAAGTCGTGGACCTGCAACAGCGTTACCATTTGCTTACAAAATTGTAGAAATTTTAGGAGGAGATGGTGATTCCTTAAAAGAAGGAATGCTTTGGAATATGTTAAAAAAGTAAATTTAGCATTCCAAGAATTAATCCTATGACTGCACCTAAATTTACAAGTGCATTTAATTCTTTTTTCATAATTAAAAGAATTAATTTTTCAAGTTCTAAAATATCCATAGAATTTATTTTATCTTGTATCATTTTAGATATGTTAATTGTATTTAAAAAATTAGATAATTTTTCAGATACAATATTTTCATAAATATTCATAATAGCAGAAGTTAAATCAATATTAGAATTATGTATTGAATTACATAGTTCACTTATAGTTTTTGAGGTATATTTATTAAATTCTTTCTCAACCATTTCTGCTATTATGTTTTTTCCATTTATTTCAATATATTTATTTAATTTTTCAGATATTTGTGAAGTTATTGATGAAACTATAGATTTTCCACCTACAATACCAAGTATAGATCCTTTAATTTTTTCCATACTTGCAATTTGAATTTGCTCTGCGACAAGTTGTCCTAAATTTGCTTGTAAAACTGTACCATATATGCTATTTGTTAAATTATTTTTAATATTTTTTAGTATAGTTTCGTAGTTTTCATTTCCAATATATAGACAAATTGTTTTTTCTAAAGAAATATTATTTTCTTGCAAAGAATCAATATATTTTTTAATATCTTTTTTTATTTTTACTTCAATATCATCAGATAACAATACTTTTTTTAAATCTTCTTGCGTAAGTAAGTTGTTACTTACTGTATTCCCTATTGCTTCTGCAAGTCTAGCTTGATTTTTAGGAATAATACCAGGTGTAAAAGGAAGAACAAAATTCCCAATTTTAATAGGTTTTATAGGCCTAAACATCATTTGAACTGCAATAAAATTAGTAACATATCCTATTATAGCACCAATTAAAGGCCTTGCAAAAATATAATAATTCATAAATTATTCTCCAAACTTTAAAATTTGTTATCATTATATAATTTTTAACATCGAAAAGCAAATGAAATATTTAACATCAAAAATTATTTTATATTTGAAAATTAACTATTTTGAATATTTTTGTACATATTTCATATAACTAAAATAAAGGATTGATTTTAATGATTTTAAATATATTGTTTATAATTATTGGTTTTGCTTTATTAATAAAAGGAGCAGATTTTCTAGTTGATGGTTCAAGTCAAATAGCAAAAAAATTTCATATATCAGAAATGATAATTGGATTAACAATTGTCTCAATAGGTACGTCTTTACCAGAATTAATTGTAAGTTTAACATCTGCTTTAAAAGATTTTTCAGATATGGCAATAGGAAATGTAATTGGAAGTAACATTTCTAATTTGTTTTTAATATTAGGTATTTGCACTATAATAAAACCATTAAAATTTAAAGATGAAACTGTTGAATTTGAGATACCATTTTTAATTTTATTAACTGGGCTATTATATATTTTTGGTAATAATGGAGCAATAAAAATGATAACACAATTAGAAGGAGCTACATTATTATTTTTTTGTGTGCTTTTTATTGTTTATAATATAAAAATGGCCGGTAAAAGTTCCAGTGATGCACTAAATTTAGAAGATAATAAAAATATATCTATTATAAAATCTTTTATATATATAGTAATTGGAATTACTATTTTAAAATTTGGGGGAGATTTTGTTGTAGATAATGCATCTTATATAGCAAAAACTTTAGGAATAAGCGAAAAAATTGTATCTTTAACGATTGTTTCAATAAGCACAAGCCTTCCAGAACTTATAACATCTGTAACAGCAGTTTTTAAAGGTGAGATAGATATGGGGATAGGGAATGTTATTGGTTCAAATATTTTTAATATTGTGCTAATTGTTGGGATTACTGCATTTGCTAAACCAATCTATTATTCTATATCTTATAATAAAGATATAATAATATTTTTACTTGGTATGATAGTATTAGGAATTATTCCTTATATTGGACAAAAAAATAGAATATCAAGAATTAGTGGAATTGGATTTGTATGTTGTTATCTTTCATATATGGTAAGTTTGGTCATGGTAAATATGGGATAATTTTGAAAAAAAGTAAAAATTCACAGAAAAATTACAAAAAAGTATTTATTTTGGTCACAATTTGTGATAAAATAATATTGTATTTTTTCTTTAAAAAATATTGTGAAGTAATTATATATACTTAAGATAAAGTAAAATTATATTAAATCTATAAATGTGATTACATATATAGGAGGATATTTATGGTAAAATCCCATATGAATTTTGCTGTTAATGAAAATGCAGTAGTCTGTAACTTAATAAATGGAGAAATTAAATATAGGATGGTTGCTAAAAAGAATCCAGATAAGAGACCAGCTTATAAAAAAAGAGGAATAATAGATTCTTCACCATCAATAAAAGAATTTATGATAAAATACCCAAAAGTTTTCCATAATAGAAAATTGATACATACTGATGGTAGCAATTTTTTTGATGGAATATTATCATTATCTCCATTATCAGGAACAGAATCTTATGAAGAACTTTTAAAAAATAGAATGAGAATAGAATATGATTTAACAGATAGTGAAATAGAGGAAATGGGAGATTTTTTCTCTGATTTTGTTAAACTTGAAGATTCATCAGATATAAAGCAAATAGTAAATAGTACGGAATCTTATAAAAATTCTATTGAAAAAGCATGGAGATTAAATGAAAGACAAATAATGAAATATGTAACATCAGTATTAGGATACGAACCAGAAAATATTGGAAAAGTGCATACGTATATTATGTATCCTACATTTAATACTCATAGATGTTATCAATTAAGTAAAAATAAGTCATATTTATATTTTGGTAAAAGTGGTGAAAAAGATCCAAACAAAATACTTGCATATTTATCACATCAAGCTGTTCATCAACCAATTTTACCATATACAAGCACTATGACAGGAACTGATAAAGAGAAATTTCATGCATTTATTAAATTTTTAACTGATAAAGATGTGTATAACTATCTTTCAGGAAAAAGTTATTTAGATATTGTAACTCAAAATGAAAACCCAAAAATAATGGGAAAAGTTTATCCATTTTGGTTAGGATATAGATATAGAAATGATGATAAAATAGGTAAAAATCCAGTAGAAGAGATAAGAAAAGCTATCGAGAGAGATAAAGAATATTTTGATTCATTACCTTTAAATTCAAGTAAAAGAAATTTGTTTTCTTCTTATCAATTTGAAAAACTAGATCCAGAAAAGATAGCATTATTATTTAGAGAAAAAAGATCTATAACGCCATACCAATTTGCAAAAATTGATTTTGATAGAACAGATTTAGTATATAAAAATAGATTTATATCAAATAAAATGCAGGATGAAGAAATTTCTTTATAAAATAATAGATAAATAGTAATTTTAGAGCATTAACTTTAGTTAATGCTCTATTTATTTGCAGAAATTATTAAGATATTTTATGATATGATGTAAATATTGTATATAGATTTTTGTAAGAATTTGTTATCTATTAAAATATTTAATATTGATAAAAAAATAATTTATTGTTAAAATTTTATATAACAAATATTCTATAATTAATATTTTGAAGAAAGGTTCTAAATGGGTAGAAAGAGGTCTAATAAAAAAATTAAAAATAAAGTAAAGGAAATTTGTTTAGCTATAATTGTTTTAATAGCATTATTTATAATGTCTAAGTTTGGAATCTTAGCAAAAATAGATTCAATTATAGCAAGTACAGGCCTTTCAGAATTGGTAGATACATCAGATTCTTCTAATGTATATGCAATACCAAGTGTAAAAACTGATGCAGAAATAGTTACTAGTGTTTCAGAAAATATAATTATAGATCAAAATAAATTAAACATATTGTTTTTAAATGTTGGACAAGCTGATTGTGAGTTAATAATAAATAATGGAAAAACAATGCTTATTGATGCTGGTAATAGAGGGGATGGAGAAAAAGTAGTAAATGGAATAAAGGCATTAGGTATAACTAGGTTGGATTATGTAGTAGGCACACACGTTCATGAAGATCATATAGGTGGAATGAGTATGGTAATTGATTCTTTTGAGATAGGAGAATTTTATCTTCCATATAATACAACTTCTACAATGACTTATTATAAAAAATTATTAACATCTCTTACTCAAAAGAATTTATCAATAAATCAAGCTAATACAGGTGATAAATTTATATTAGGTAATGCAAATTGTGAAATTATGAGTGTTGATAACTCAGAACCTGATAATGAAAATCTATCATCAATAGTTATAGAAATGACATATGGAAATCAAAAATATTTGTTTATGGGTGATGCAGAAGAGAAAAATGAACAAGCAAGAACTTGGAATGATGTTGATGTTTTAAAAGTAGGTCATCATGGTTCAAATACGAGTAGCTCTAAGAAATTTTTGAATCAAGTATTGCCTGAGATAAGTATAATTTCAGTGGGCGAAGATAATAGTTATGGTTTACCAAAAGATAAAATTATAGATAGATTAAAAAATATTGGAAGTAAAATTTATAGAACAGATTTAGATGGAACAATTCAAATTGTTAGTGATGGTATAACAAGTGAAGTTATAAAAATAGATATAAGTTTTGATGGATAAAATTTTATTTTTTCTTGAATAAATTATTTACTAGATTTTTTATTTCTTCTTGTTCTTTTTGGGTTTCTTCTAAATCTAAAGTATAAATTCCATTTTCAAATTTTAAAATAGAACCTTGTTTACAATTGTTAGGTAATAAATTTTTTGGAATATTTACTAATTCACCGGTTTGTCTATTTTCACAAACCGCAAATTCTCCTTCAAATCTATCGACAGAAAATGTATTATTTACTTTTTGTAAATGTTTTTTTAATTCATTTGAAAAATCATTTGGAATTGTATTTTTATTTTGATTATTATTTATTTCTAAATCCACAATTATCCCTCCTTAATAAAAATTTTTATCAATATAACATAAATAAAGTAAAAAATAAATATAAAATAAAAAAATAATATTGTATCAAAAGAAAAAGACATTAATATAAGTAAAATATAAAAAATTTTATAATTACTTATTATTTACAAATAATATAATTATTGATAGAATATTTAAAATTTCAAACGAAGGAGAATCTTATGAAAAAAAATATTATCATTTTATCAGTTGTAATTGTTATATTTGTGGTTTCATTAATTTTTTTTGTTTTTGCTATAAATTTAAATCCAAAAAATATTGAAGATTCTGATCAAAATAATACTGTTATGTTTGAAGAAGATGAACCATATTCTGAATCACAAACTGAAGATATAGATAATGTAATTTATAAGGATTTTACTATTTATAGAGATGATAATAGTGAACTAAAGTTATCTGAATTTCAAAATACTCCTATCATGTTACTTTTCTTTAATAGTGAAAATGAAGATTCAATAAAAGTATTGCAAAAAGTAGAAAGTGTATATAAAAATTTTCAAAATAACATGAAATTTTTAATGATTAATACATCTCAAGAAGTTGATGAAAACTTAAAGAATGAGTATTCAATAGAAATATATTATGATTTTTATAAAGAAGCTGTTAGAAATTATAATATAACTGAACTTCCATCAATGATATTTATAACTAAAGATAATAATGTATTTAATGCCAAATCAGGACTTATATCAACAGATGCATTAGATGCAAATTTAAATATATTAATTGAAAATTATTAATATTATATAAATTATATAATATATTAAGTCACAAAGTGGAATAGAATATAAAATTCCCTTAAAATTAAAACAAGAATATCCAATAAAAGCAAATATTATTGCAACAGCGATTTTTGATAAAAAAATTATCGCTGTTTTTTTTCGACCTTTATTTGAAAAGAATAAATATGCAGGAATCATAAATTTTATTCCATATAAACTACTGCTAATAAATAATATTTTTGATGCATAAATAGCATAATTAATTATTCCAGTTGTGTTAGTAAACAAATCAAATATTTTTCTAGAAAAAGCATATAAAACAATCGATAAAATTATTTCTAAAACAGTTATATTGATAAGATGAGATATAAATATAGACTTATTTTCATATATTTTTTTCTTAAAACAAATAATTATTATAGGACAAATCATTATTAGGTAAATTATGAAGTTGAGAAATAATCCAATTATTTGTATTTTATTCATAGAGTTCTCCTTTAATTTTATAGTCATATTTTAACATACTCTATAACAAAAATAAATGAATAAATTATCAATTTAAAATAAAAATAAAAAAAATTCAAAAAAATATTAAAAAATACTTGCAAAATAAAATGTTATATATTAAAATTTAATTGAAGTGGAGAAAAGTGGAAGAAAGTGGTAGATAAATGAAAGGAGATATAACCATTGTTAATTGGTGAATATGAGCATTCTCTAGACGTAAAAGGCAGATTGATAATGCCAGCTAAGTTAAGAGAAGATATAGGTGAAAAATTCATAATAACAAAAGGATTAGATGGTTGTTTATTTGCTTTTTCTATCGAAGAATGGAAAAATTTTGAGCAAAAATTAAGAACACTTCCAATTTCTAATAAAGATGCCAGAGCTTTCTCAAGATTTTTCTTTGCTGGTGCCATGGATTGTGAAATAGATAAACAAGGAAGATTCCTTATTTCAAGTAATTTAAGAGATTTTGCTGAACTTACAAAAGAGGTTGTTATAATAGGAATGGATTCAAGAATTGAAATTTGGAGTAAAGAAAAATGGCAAAAATGTGATGAAGACATATCTGCAGATGAAATTGCAGAAAAAATGGAAATGCTTGGTATATAACTTGCTAAAGTTTATATAAATGCAAAAGATAAAATTATAATATACAAAAGATGAAATTTACAAAAGATGAAATTTACAAAAGATAAAATCTTTAGAAAACTAAAGATTAACAAAAAATAATTATCACAAAAGAGAACATATATAATTTACTAAGGTAAAGAATATATAATACAAAAGATTTTAATATACAAAGGAAAAAAATTAAAAGTACAAAGGAAAAAAGTTAACTATTTAGCAAGACAGTTGGTATAAAATACCAACTGTTTATGCTAATTAAGGAAAATTTTATTGCGCGAGGATAACAATTTTGAAATTTAATCATAAATCAGTAATGCTCACAGAATGTATAGAAGGATTAAATATAAAACCTGATGGCATATATATAGATGGAACAATGGGCGGAGCTGGTCATAGCAAAGAAATTGCAAATAGAATATCAAACAAGGGGCTTCTTATAGGAATTGATAGAGATGAAGAAGCTATTTGTGTTGCTAAGGAAAGATTAAAAGAATTTAAAAATGTTAGGTTTATTCATGATAATCATGATAATATAAAAAATATTTTGCAAGATTTACAGATTCAAAGTGTAGATGGAATATTACTAGATTTAGGGGTTTCATCTTATCAATTAGATGAAAAAAATAGAGGATTTAGCTATATGGGAAATGGCATTTTGGATATGAGAATGGATAAAACCCAAACTTTAACAGCAAAGGACGTTATAAATACTTATAAAGAAGAGGAACTTGCAAAAATAATTTATGAGTATGGAGAAGAAAAATTTTCAAGGCAAATAGCCAGAAAAATAGTTGAATACAGAGGAAAAAAGAAAATTGAAACTACACAAGAGCTTGTAGATATAATAGAAGAAGTATTGCCGAAAAGAAAAGGAGAAGGGCATCCAGCAAAGAGGACTTTTCAAGCAATAAGAATAGAAGTAAACAATGAAATAAAACCATTATATAATACAATAATACAATCTATAGATAGCTTAAAATCAGGTGGAAGATTATGTGTTCTAACATTTCATTCATTAGAAGATAGAGCAGTAAAGAATGCATTTGTAGATTCTTGCCGGAAAATGTACATGTCCTCCAGGATTACCATATTGTATTTGTGGAGCGGTTTCAAAAGGAAAAATAATAACAAAAAAACCAATATTACCAACAGAAAAAGAGATAAATGAAAATCCTAGAAGTAAAAGTGCAAAATTAAGAATTTTTGAAAAAAAATAAAAATAAATCAAAAAAGTAAAGAAAGGAGGGATAAAGATTATGCCAAACAGAAATTACTCATACCAATATGAAACTAGTCCTAGAAAAATAAAACCAGAATATAATGATTACAAAAAAACTAGTAAAAAGCAAGTTAACAAAAAAACAAATAATAAGCCACCAAAACAATATAACAAACCAAATAAAAAAGAGCAAAATTTGCATAATAAAAACCAAGAAGAAACAAAGAGTAAAAAGAAAGTAACTGCCAAAACTAAATTTGCTGTATTCATAAAATGTGTAATATTTTTTGGAGTAATGTTTTTTATAATCTTTAGGAACTCCCAAATTAGTGCATATTTTTCTCAAATACAAAGCTTAAAAACAAGTATAACTGATTTACAAAAAGAAAACGATCAATTAGAGATAAACATCCAAAATAGTACAAATTTAAATCATATAGAACAACAGGCACAAGAATTACTTGGAATGCAAAAAAGGACTAATAAGCAAACTGTATTTATAAGCCTTCCTAAAAAAGAGTATGTAGAACCTAGAACAGAAGAAGTTATTATAGAAGAAACAAAAGGATTTATTCAAAGTTTAATTGAAAAAATTAAAGAAATATTTTAAAAAACGTATCTAGCATAAATTGTTGATACGTTTTTTATTTTTAATTTTAAATAAAATATATTTGTTCTTTTTTTAGGGTATTAAAATAAAATTTATTAATAACAATAACAGGAGGGCTAGATGGGAAAAAGTAATTTAGATTCTAAAAAAAAGATAATAATAATACTTGGAGTTGTAAGTGTTATTTGGATTATATTGTGTATAAGAGTTGGAATAATACAATTTGTAGAAGGAGAAAAGTGGAAACAAAAGTCGCAAAATCAGCAATATGCTAGCAGGACTATAACAGCGAATAGAGGAACGATTTTTGATAGTAGTGGAGAAATTATTTTAGCACAGAGTAGTAGTGTAGAAACTGTTAGTATTAATCCTGTAAACATAGTGAGTGAAAACAAAGAAAAAGTTGCAAGAATATTATCTGATATTTTTGAACTAGATTATGATAAAGTGTTAAAAAAAGTAAGTAAAAACAGTTCTATTGAAATAATTGTAAAAAGAGTAGATAAGGAGAAAACGGATAAACTAAGAATATGGATGGAGCAGAATGATATATATGCGGGAATAAATATAGATGAAGATACAAAAAGATATTATCCTTATAGTAATTTAGCATCACATATTATTGGATTTGTAGGAAGTGATAATCAGGGCCTTGATGGAATTGAAGCAAAATATAATGATATTCTTACAGGAGAAAATGGAAGTATAAGTAAAATGTTAGATGCAAAAGGAAATATTATTGAAAATACAGGAGAATCTTATGAAGAATCATTACAAGGAAATAATTTAATTTTAAGTATTGATATGAATATTCAAGCAATAGCAGAAAAGTATCTAGAGCAAGCATGTATAGAAAATGTATGTACAGATGGAGGAAATGTAATAATTATGAATCCTAAAAATGGAGATATTTTAGCAATGGCTACATATCCATATTATGATTTGAATAATCCATATCAAATTAATGATGAAAATCTGGCAAGTTTGTGGGGAGAATTTGATAGCTCACAAAAATCTATTTATTTGCAAGCAATGTGGAGAAATAAAGCAATTGCAGATACATATGAACCTGGTTCAACATTTAAATTAGTTACAGCTTCAGCAGCATTAGAGGAAAAAATAGCAGAAACAGATAAAGCAGGAAGTTATGTTTGTACAGGTTCGATAGAAATAGCAGGAAGGAGAATAAAATGTTGGAGATATTATAGACCTCATGGCGCGCAAAGCTTAAGAGAAGCTCTAATGAATTCTTGTAATCCTATTTTTATAGGACTTGGACAAAAGTTAGGAGTAAGTAAATATTATGAATATTTAAAAAAATTTGGATTTTTAGAAAAAACGGGAATTGATTTAATAGGAGAAGCAAATTCTATATT
Organism: uncultured Clostridia bacterium; assembly: GCA_947632185.1. GTDB lineage: Bacteria > Bacillota > Clostridia > TANB77 > CAG-508 > Scatovivens. The sequence continues at coordinate 18,453 of CANROH010000014.1, read as the reverse complement.
TTTAAAAGAAGAAAAAGTTGGACCAGTAGAACTTGCAACTATTAGTTTTGGTCAAAGATTTGAAGTAACTCCTATTCAAATGATTACAATGGTATCTACTATTGCAAATAAAGGAAGATATGTAAAACCAAGAGTAGTAAAAGAAATAATTAATCCAAATACAGGAGAAAGGAAGATTATAGAGCCAGAATATAAAAATCAAGTAATTTCAGAAGAAACTGCAAATAAAGTATTAAGTATGATGACATCTGTTGTATCAGAAGGAACTGGAAAAAATGCAAGAGTTCAGGGATATAATGTAGGTGGAAAAACAGGAACATCTGAAGATGGTGTAAATACAGGAAAATATGTTACATCTTTTATAGGTGTTGCACCAACAGATGATCCACAACTTTGTATTTTAGTAACTTTATATAATCCAACTGGCCAATCTGGACATCAAGGTGGAACCGTTGCGGCACCAGTGGCTGGAAAAATTTTAAGTGAGGTAATAAGTTATTTAGAAATAAAGCCTATAGAATAAAGACTAATTAAAGAGCATATTTCATATTATTAATAATAATTATATATTAATAAATAAATTATCAAAACAAACTGTACAAAAATTATTTTTTACTATATAATAACTTAGAATAAATATCAGGTTAAATATAAAATTATTTAATATAAAAGTGATAAAAAATTTTAAATCACTTGAAAATAAAATTTCGAAGGAGAATTCGTATGGAATTAAAAAAAATTTTGTCAGGAATTGAGAATTTAAAATCTAAAGGTAATTTAGATATTGATATAGAAAAAATTGAGTGTAATTCTAAAAATGTTGTACCAAACTCATTATTTGTTGCAATAAAAGGTTATGATTTTGATGGTCATGAATATGTTGATGAGGCAATAAAAAATGGAGCAATTGCTGTAATGCTAGATATGTCAGCAGATTTTAAAAAAATAAAAATACCAAATGAAGTTACTGTAATTATTACAGATGATACTAGGAAAGCTTTAGCAAAAGTATCTTGTAATTTCTTTGGAAATCCTTCAAAATATTTTAAATTAATTGGTGTTACTGGAACAAAAGGAAAAACTACTACTACGTATATGATAAAATCTATTTTAGAAAAAGCAGGTTATAAAGTTGGCCTTATTGGAACTATTGCAAATTATATTGGTGATGATTGTTTAGGATTTAGTGATAGAACAACCCCAGAAAGTTTAGAGTTGCAAGAATTATTTTATAAAATGGCAAAAGCAAAAGTAGATTATGTAGTTATGGAAGTTTCTTCACAAAGCTTAAAGCTTTCTAGAGTTGATGGATGTTATTTTGATTATAGTATATTTACAAATTTATATAAAGACCATATAAGTTTAAAAGAGCATACTGATATGAATGAGTATTTTGAATCAAAGTTAAAATTATTTGCAATGAGTCCAGTTGGATTTGTAAATAATGATGATTTTAAAAGTGCTAAAATAATAAAGGCTTCTCCAAATTGTAGTATTAAGACATATGCAGTAGATAATAAAGCGGATCTTATTGCAAAAGATATAACAATAACAAATGTTAGTGTAGATTTTAAAGTAAAGATAGGTGTAAAAAATGAGAGAATAAAAGTAAATATTCCTGGAAGGTACAGTGTATATAATGCATTAGCAGCTATTTCACTTGCTACATATTTAGGAATAGATACGGAAAAAATAAAAGAAGGATTAGAAAACATTGTAGTTCCTGGAAGAAATGAACTTATTCCAAATAAAGAAGATTTAGCAATAATGATAGATTATGCCCATACAGCAGAAAGTTTAGAAAATATACTTCAAGCTACTAAAACTTATACGCCAGGTAAGGTAATTTGCGTATTTGGATGTGGTGGTGATAGAGACAAAGAGAAAAGACCACGCATGGGAGAGGTTTCAGGCAAATTAGCAGATTATACAATAATTACTACTGACAATCCTAGAACAGAAGATCCAGAAACAATAATAAAAGAGATAGAAAGTGGAATTATAAAAACAAAAGGAAAATATGAAATTATAGTTGATAGAAAAAAAGCAATAGAGAAAGCTATAAAAATTATGAATAAAAGAGATATAGTTATATTAGCAGGAAAAGGTCACGAAATATACCAAGAAATAAATGGTACAAAAAATCCTTTTGATGAAAGAATAATTGTAAAAGAGATATTAGGGGAGAAAAAATAATGATGGCACAAATAACTTGGTTAATTATATCTTTTGTATTAACTGCGTTTTTAGGAAAGATTATTATACCTATTTTAAAGAAATTAAAAGTGGGTCAAAGTGAAAGATTAGATGGACCTAGAGCACATTTAAAAAAACAAGGTACACCAACTATGGGTGGAATAATGATGATTATTTCTATTATTATTATAACAACCATATATTGTTTTTTAAATAAAGATACAGAAACTATTATACCTATAATTGCTGTTGCTTTAGCAAGTATAGGATTTGGAATTGTGGGGTTTGTAGACGATTTTAAAAAAGTTGTATTAAAAAATACAGAAGGTTTAAATCCTAAATTAAAAATGTTTGGATTATTAGTAATTTCTGTAATATATACAATATTTTTAGTAAGGTATGCAAATTTAGGAACAGATATAATTATACCTATTATAAATTATAATTTAAATTTACCAATATGGATATTTATTCCATTTACCATATTTGTTATGTTGGGTAGTACAAATGCAGTAAATTTAACAGATGGTGTAGATGGTTTGGCTGGGAGTGTATGTGCTATAATGATTACTGCTATTTCTATAATAGCTATGAAAGTTGAAAATATAGGAATTTCTATATATAGCTCTATAGTAGTAGGATGTTGCATTGGATTTTTAATTTATAATTTTTATAAAGCAAAAGTAATGATGGGAGATACAGGTTCCCTTCTATTAGGAGGAGTAATTTCAAGTACGGCAATTTATCTAAAATTACCACTTTTATTAATACTAATAGCAATAGTACCAGTAATTGAAACTTTGTCAGTAATAATGCAAGTAATTTATTTTAGAAAAACTGGTAAAAGATTATTTAAAATGTCTCCATTACATCATCATTTTGAATTAAGCGGTTGGAGAGAAAATAAAGTTGTCGCTGTTTTTTCTTTAGTAACTTTAATTAGTTCAACAATAGCAATTTTAATTGTATAAGAATAGAATGTTAATATTTTATTAGCTCAGAAAGGAGATTATGTTAGCAAAACTAACATAAAAGGAGCAAATGACCAAAAAAAATAAAACAAAGAAAATTTCACTTTTTCTCAATGGAAAATTTGATTATTCAACTTTAATAATAACCCTTTTATTATTATCTATTGGTTTGATAATGCTATTATCTGCAAGTGCACCAAAATCACGCTCTGAATCAGAAACTGGAAGTAGTTATGATTATATTATTAAACAAGGAATAGTTGCAGTAGGTGGATTATTTGCTTTAATAGTCTTATCAAAAGTAGATTATAGAATATATAAAAAATTTAGTTGGATAATTTATTTTGGACTAATTATATTACTTGTATTAGTTGGATTCGTTGGAATTGGAGAAGGAGGAGCTAAAAGATGGATAAACATATTTGGCTTCTTTACTTTCCAACCATCTGAATTTGCAAAAGTAGGATTTATTATTTTTTATGCATCTATTTTAAGTGATATGAAGGAAAAAAATAAAATAAAAAAGTTTGTACCTGGTTTTGTATATCCATTAATTTTTTTACTTCCAATAATTTATGCAATATTTATACTTCAAAACCATTTTAGTGCTACTTTTGTAATTGTTGCTATAACAATTGTTCAAATGTTTGTTGCAGGTTCATCTTTTAAATATTTTTTGGCTTCAGGAACTGTTGGAATAATTGGTATATTAGGATACATATTGAAAAACATAGCAAGTGGTACAGCAGAAAATTTTAGAATGGGTAGAATTGATACATGGCTTCATATTGATACTGCTGAACTTACAGGAGATGCTTGGCAAATTAACCAAAGTCTATATGCAATTGGATCAGGAGGCTTATTTGGTGTGGGACTTGGAAATAGTAAACAAAAGTATTTGTATTTGCCAGAACCACATAATGATTTTATATTTTCTGTTTTGGCTGAAGAATTGGGATTTGTGGGTTGCGTAATTGTAATCGCTTTATTTGCATTATTTGTTTGGAGAGGAATTGTTATTGCAATAAAAGCTGAAGATAATTTTGGAACTTTAGTAGCGATAGGAATAACAACAATGATAGGATTACAAGCTTTAATTAATATCGCAGTTGTAACAAACACTATTCCAGTTACAGGAATGTCATTACCATTCTTTAGTTATGGAGGATCAGCAATGTTGGCTGATTTAATTGCAGTTGGAATATTACTTAGTGTATCTAGAAACGGCAAAAAAAGTAATAGCTAGATACATATAGCTTATGGGAAGCTATAAATCCCAAATTTATTTTAAGGATATTATAAATGAGAGTTATAATTTCAGCAGCAGGAACAGGAGGACATATAAATCCTGGAATTGCAATTGCAAATAAAATAAAAGAAAAAGATTCAAAATCTGAAATTTTGTTTATAGGTACTAATAGAGGACTAGAAAATGATTTGGTTCCACGAGCTGGTTATAATTTAAAAACTATTAATGCTTATGGTTTTAAGAAAGAATTTTCTATAACAAATTTGAAACACCTTTGCCAAACAATGGCAAGTAAAAAAGATGTTGAAAAAATATTTGATGAATTTAAGCCAGATTTAGTTTTGGGAACAGGTGGATATATATGTGTTCCAGTATTTGATGTTGCAATAAAAAGAAAAATACCAACAGTACTTCACGAAAGTAATGCTTATCCAGGAAAAACAGTTAAGCTTTTTTCAAAAAGAGTTACTAAAATACTTGTTGGTTTTGAAGAAACGAAAGTTAAACTTCAAGGATGTAAAAATGTTGTAGTAACTGGAACTCCAACTAAAATAAAAAAAATAAATATATCAAAAGAACAAAAAAAAGAAATCTTAGAAGAAATGGGAATTAGAAATAATTTGCCAATAGTATTAATCTTTGGTGGAAGCCAAGGAGCAAAAAAAATAAATGAAGCTGTTATAGAATTGATAAAAGATAAGAAAAATGAAAAATATCAAATTATTTGGGCAACAGGCACTAAACAATTTGATACTATTAAGGAGATTTTTGAAAAAGAAAATATATATATAAATAATTTGAAAAATGTAAAAATACTACCATATATATATAAGATGGAAGAGATAATGAATATAGCAGACCTTATTGTGTGCAGGAGTGGGGCTATGACAATAACAGAAATTTCAATAGTTGGAAAGCCTTCAATATTTATACCACTTCCTTCTGTATCAGCAAATAGACAAGAAGATAATGCGTTAGTTTTAAAGAAAATTGGAGCAGCTCAAATAATACAAAATAATGAAGTAAATGGAAATATACTTTCACAAGAAATAGATAATATTATAGAAGATAAAAAAGAATTAGAAGAAATGGGAAAAATTGCAAATTCTATTGCACCATCAAATGTTGAAGAAAAGATATATGATGAATTACTAAATTTGCAAAAAAACTAAAAATGATGTAAAATATAAAATATAATTATTTATTAGGAGTATAAATAAAAAATTATGAAAGAAAATATTTTAAGTAGTTGTGGAAAATATTCAGATGATTTATCAGAGATTGCAAAATTAATTATAGAAGAAAAATCAAAAGAAGAACCAATTACGCAAAAATTAATTACGGATACAGACCATAAAGTTTTTGAGGCATATCAACAAATTTTGAAGAACTCTAAAAATTCTAATGAAATTGGTAGTGTAATTTCAGAGTCAATTAAGAGACTTTCTGAAACTGTAAAACAAGGAAATAACTTTGATAATCTTAAAAATGTTGCAGATACTATATCAAAAGATGTTGTTATTGAAACAAAAAATAATTTTGAAAAAGATAATAAGAATACAGCAGAAAATATAGTAGCTACAGCAGTAATTGTAGGAAGCATTACAAATGAAAAAAATATTGTGGATAAAATATATAATTTACAATTACAAAATGATATTAATTCTTTATATGGTGAAGCACAAAATGGAAATGAAGAATCTATTGCTAAAGTAAATGAAATTGAAAAAATTACATCTTTGGCAAATATGAACCAAACACTTGATGAAAAAACAAGAAGAGGTCTTTTAGCAAGAATGATGAGGTTAGCTGCTATTAATGATAAAACTTGTAAAAAAGTTTTAACTCAAATTGCTAACCAATATGGAATTGATATTTTTTCTGTTAACGAAAAAGGAGAAAAAATATTAGATTTAGCAAAATTAGAAGAAACATATAGTACTTGTATTGCAGAAGTTAATCCAAATGCTGCAAAAATGAAAATAGAAGACTTTGCTAAACTTGTTGAAAAATCAGCAAAAGATGAAAAAGATAAAGGTACATATTCTAAACAAGGAAGAAATATTCAAGAAGTAACTTTAGAAGATGCAAGAAGGAAAAAGCTAATTAAATTTGAACAACAAGTAAATAAAGCTTTTGAAGACAATGATTTACAAACTGTTCAAAAATTAGTAGAAAGCAAACCAGATTTAGCTATATTAATGAGTCAAGATTTATTGAAATGGTCACAGAATGAAAAAATTTCAAAAGAAGTTGTAGCTTCATTAAATAATAGAAAGACTACAATAGAATCTATGATAAGAAAAAAAGAACAATCACAAGATGATATGTTTAAAGATGTGGGTTCTGGAAGATAATAAAAAATGGTAAAGTCATGTGTGAGATGACTTTACGAAAATTTAAAAGTATAGATTTTCTATACTTTTAAATTTTGCTTGCATAAATATAAATAATGATTTAAAATACATAAGTAATAATTAATACTTATAAATTATATAATATATTTATAATTGTAAAGTATATAATTAATTATTAATAAATTTTTAGGAGCAAAATAAATGATTGATAAATTAATTATTGTTGAGTCACCAGCTAAAGCTAATACAATAAAGAAATTTTTAGGTGGAAAAAGCAAAGTAGTTGCTTCAATGGGACATATAAGAGATTTACCAAAATCAAAACTTGGAATTAATATTGAAAAGGATTTTGAACCAGAATATATAAATATACGTGGAAAAGCAAGCCTTATTAATTCTTTGAAAAAAGATGCAAAAGATGCTAAAAAAATTTATCTTGCAACTGACCCTGATCGTGAAGGAGAGGCAATTGCTTGGCACTTAGCATATATATTAGGCATAGATCCAAATAGTATTTGTAGAGTAACATTTAATGAAATAACAAAAGATGCAGTAAAAAATGGTATAAATAATCCTAGAAAAATAGATTTAAATTTAACAGATGCTCAGCAGGCTAGACGCGTTTTAGATAGAATTGTTGGATATAAAATAAGTCCAGTACTTTGGAAAAAAATAAAAAGAGGTTTATCAGCAGGTAGAGTACAATCTGTTGCTGTTAAATTAATTTGTGATAGAGAAGAAGAGATTGAAAATTTTATACCTGAAGAATATTGGAATATAAATTTAATTGCTTCTGATAAAAGAACTAAAACCAAATTTGACTGTAAATTAATTGGAAAAGATGGAGATAAAATAGAACTACATTCTAAAGAGGAAGTAGATAAAATTTTAGATGATTTAAAAAATGCAAAATATAAAGTTATAGATGTAAAAAAAGGAGAAAGAAAAAGAAATCCAGCTCCTCCTTTTACAACAAGTACACTTCAACAAGATGCGTCAAGAAAATTAAACTTTGCTATAAAGAAAACGATGTCTGTCGCTCAAACTTTATATGAAGGTATAAAACTACCTGATTATGGACTTACAGGTTTGATTACTTATATGAGAACAGATTCTACTAGAATTTCAGATGAAGCTAGAAAAGCTGCCAAAGAATATATATTAAACAATTATGGAGAAAATTACTATGAAAATAGATTTTATAGAGCAAAATCTGAGGCTCAAGATGCGCATGAAGCTATTAGACCATCTCATATAGAATTATCTCCAGAAATGATAAAAAATAGTTTAAGTCAAGATCAATATAAATTATATAGATTAATATATAATAGATTTATAGCAAGTCAGATGGCATCTAGTATATATGATACAGTTACAGTTTCTATAGATGGAAATTCATATAATTTTAAAGCAAATGGGCAAACAATGAAATTTAAAGGTTATATGACTTTGTATGTAGAAAATGAAGAAAAAGAAGAATTCGAAAAAATTCCAGAACTTATTATAGGAGAAGAGGTAAAAAAAGAAGAAATCCAATCAAAACAAAGTTTTACAGAACCACCTCCAAGATATACAGAAGCAAGTTTAGTTAAGACTTTAGAAGAAAAAGGGATAGGAAGACCTAGTACTTATGCTCCAACAATTACAACTATTTTAACAAGAAGATATATTGAAAAAATTCAAAAACAATTAATACCTACAGAATTAGGAAAAGTTGTAAATAAATTATTAATTGAAAATTTTAGTGATGTAATTAATGTAGAGTTTACTGCAAAGATGGAAGAAGAATTTGATAAAATAGCTGAACGGAAATGAAAATTGGAAAAATGTAATTAAAGAATTCTACAAGCCTTTTGAAAAGATAGTAAATAAAGTTGATAAAGAGTTAGAACATATTTCACTAGAATATGAACAATCAGATGTACCATGTGAAAAATGTGGCAGAATGATGGTATATAAATATGGAAGATATGGGAAATTTTTAGCATGCCCTGGTTATCCAGAGTGCAGAAATGCCAAACCAATAATAGAATCAATAGATGTTCCTTGTCCTGTATGTGGTGGAGTTGTTCAAGTTAGAAAAACTCAAAAAAAGCGTAATTATTATATTTGCGAGAATAATTCTGGAATTGGCGAAGGGTGCTATTATATTTCTTGGAATAAGCCTAAATTAGGAGAGAAATTTATTCCTACAAATGATAAAGATTTAGAATTATATAAAAATAAAGACAAAAAAGCATCAAAGGAAAAGACTAATAAAAATAAAACTAGTAGTAAAAAGGCAAAAAAAGGAGCTAAACAGAGTAAAACTAAGAAATAAAAAATAATATGATTTAGGGTATGCTAGTATAACATACCCTATTATATTGCTCTAAATTGAAGTTAAATCGTGAATAATGAAAACATGCGAAAAACTTTTAAAAAATATAATTTTAAGTGAAAAAAATCAAAAAAAAATAAATTTATGGAAAAAATAGTAAAAAATCATTATAAAACGATTATTTTTATAAATTGATTTTTTTACAAAATTGAGGTATATTATTTCTGTAGTATTAGATAACTTTCAAAGTATGTAAAACTTCGAAAATATTAGTATTACTATATTTAAAAAATAGGAGATTTTTTATGAAAAGAAAAAAGAAAGAAAGACATCGAGAAAATACTTTTCAATCTAACGTATCATCAGAGGATGTCGTGAAAAACAAAATTTTCAAAAATTATATTATTGAAATGGAGGAGAAAACAAAAGAGTTTGCAATTAAAAATCCAAATTTAATGGATAAGAAGTTTCATTTGTTTCAAACAATTCAGAATAAGAATTCATTAAGAGACATGATTTTTAATTTAGCATATTTTTATGATACAAATTATACTGGAAATAAAGATTTTATTCATATTCCAAATATAAATGATATTTTAAATAATATTAAAAAATATCCAATTATGCTTTGTACCCAAAAAGATAAAGATGGAATGGATGATATACTTGGAGTATCTACTGTAAAATTTGAAAATAATGATTCAATAAGTAATAATCCATATTTCCCAACAGTAAACGAAACGATTTTAACAATCACGGGAATATTAACAAAATTAAATTCTGTTGATAAAAATAATAACAAAATAAGAGGAATAGGAAAAGAATTATTTAAATCTTCAATAAGAGCAGCTTATAGAATTAATAAAGAAAATAAAGTAAGACTTATATGCGAAATCGATTGTAGAAACGTTCAAAGTTTTAGTGCTGTTACAAAAGCAGTTAAAGAATTACAAGAAGAAAATATTGGTGTTAGTATATCTGTCGATGGTTATTATGAGATATTAGATGCTAGTGGTAATCTAACAGAAGCACCAACATTTATTTTGGAGATAGAATTAAACGGAAAAGATTGTAATATGTTTAATGAGCCAAAAGTATTTAATTATTTAAATTGCAAACGTACAGAGTTATTTTCAGATTTAAATAATGTAATTGAAAATAATACAAAAGAACTTAAGGAGTATGTAAATGTTAAAGGTGATAAAATAGTAATTTATCATGAATTAGAAAAATTTAATGCTTTAAATGTTACTTTAAATATTGGTAATACAGCTGAAGGCAATGAAAGAGTTCCAAGTATTAGGTCATTACAATATGAAAATGCTCCAAAGGATCTTATGTAGAATTGAAGAAAAGGAAAGTAAAAATGAAACAAGAAAAATTTAATATTATTATAGAAAAAGAGATTTTGAGATGTAATAGTGAAGGAAAAATGCAAAAAGTTACATATCCAAAGTCTTTCGGAAATAAAGAAAAAAATAAATTTATAAAAGCAAATCAAGAAAATAATATTTTAATATTAAATACACCTATATGTAAAAGTTTAATAGAAGCATATGATAAATTAGAAGAAATAACTAATGTTGTATGTGTTGAACTATACAATTCAAAAGAGTTAATTTGGCCTTTTTCAAGTTTTGAAGATATAGATTTAAGTAGTAAAATTTCTTTATGCATAGATAAACAATTTTATTTAGATATGAGAAAACTAAATAATAATTTGCCAGAAAATTTAGAAGATGCTTATAAAAATGTAAAGCAAGGCTTTAATGAAAAAGTACATTTACTTGAAAAAGTATTTGGAAAATGCACATTGAAAATTGTAAAAAATAATATAGAAATATCAAATATAATAAATGATTATTCAACAAGAATAGGAATATCATTTGATGAAGTTTGCTTTTTAATTACTTTTTTATTTAGTTTATTAGAGAAATATGAAGCAAACACTGTATCTGAAGAAATAAAAATCTTAAATAAAACTAGTAAATTATATTCATTAAAAACAACTGATGAAATAAAAAATGTAGAAACTAAACTAAAATTAAAAAAATCAAAAAAAGATTTAGAGAACGAACTTTCATTTGACGAAAAATTACATATAGCTAATGAATATATGAAAGAAGGATATGATACTAGATATTGTTTACAAAGATATAAAAAAATAGTTCCTGAAGCTGCTGCAATCATTAAAGATGCAATTTCACAAGGAATTAACTATAAAATATCAAATGAATCAAAAAGTGTAGTTGAGTTTGAATTAAATGGTCATAGAGAATTTGTTATTGAAGGAAATAAAACAGATAGGGATTCATATATTTTTCCAATTATTACAGACGATAAATTAATAGCAAAGCAAATTATGGCAGAAAATGGTATTAATGTACCAAATGCTATATTATTAGAATCATATATGAAAAAAGAAGATATAGAAGAATTATTAGAACCTATTTGTAATAAACCTCTAGTTGTAAAACCTAGAAATACGAATTATGGAATAGGAATAACAGTATTTAGTAAAAAAGCAAACCGTAAAGAAATTTTAAATGCTATTGACTATGCATTTAAATTTGATACGAATGTTCTAATAGAAGAATATGCAAAAGGATTGGAATATAGATTTTTAGTAATTGATGGTAAATGCTTAAGCGTTGCCCATAGAAGAGCAGCAAGTGTTGTCGGAGATGGAAAATCAACTATTAAAAAATTAATAGATGAAAAAAATAAAGAACCATGGCATATTTTGACATTATGTCCTGTAAAATCAGATGAACCTGTTATCGAATATTTAAATAAACAAGGCTATACTCTAGATTCTATAATACCAAAAGGAAAAAGAGTATTTTTAAGAAAAAATTCAAATTGTTCAACAGGTGGAGAATCTATTGATATGACACAAGTAATGCCTAATAAATTTAAAAAAATCGCTGAAAAGACTGCAAAAGCATTTAATGCAAAAATTTGTGGAGTTGATATCATTATAGAGGATTTTGAAAAAGATGATTATGCTATTGTAGAAATTAATGATAACCCAGGTTACTCAATTAATGAATGGCCTTATGATGGAAAAGGTGAAAGAATTGGTATGAGCATTTTAAAATTATTAGGATTAGTTCAAGAGTAATATTTATAAATTAAAATTGCAAATGAGACTATATATAATAAGTAAAAAATACTTATTTATATAGTCTTATTTTTATATAAAAATTATTACTATTTATTTAAATTTGTGAAAAAATAGACATAAAATAGTAATGTATTTGTAATTGTAATAAATTTCCATAATTGCTATAATATATATTGTCTATAATTATATATTAATAAAATATGCAAAGGTGAATAATGAAGGAAAAAGAAATAGTAGTAATTGGAGGGGGACTAGCTGGATCGGAAGCTGCACTTCAAATTGCGAAAAGAAAAATAAAAGTTAAACTTTATGAAATGAAACCAATCAAATTTTCTGAAGCGCATAGTAATGAAAATTTAGCTGAAATAGTTTGTAGCAATTCATTTAAATCAAATTTGCATACAAATGCTTGTGGTTTATTAAAAGAAGAACTGCGATTATTAGGAAGTGAGCTTATTAAAATTGCTGATGAAAATAGTGTTCCTGCAGGTCAAGCACTAGCGGTTGATAGAGAGAAGTTTTCAGAGGCAATAACAAAAGAGATAGAAAAAAATGAATATATAGAATTAATAAGAGCAGAAGTTACTAAAATTCCTCAGGATGAAATTGTTATTATAGCTACAGGACCACTTACATCAGAAAAATTTTCGGAGGAGATTTCTAAATTAACGGGATATGACAAGTTATATTTTTATGATGCAGCAGCTCCAATAGTTGAAAAAGAAACTATCAACATGGACATCGGTTTTTATGGCGATAGATATAGTCAAGAAAAAAATAAAGATGAATCTTATGATGAATGGATTAAAAGAATAGAAAAACAAGAAGCAAGTTATATAAATCTTCCAATGAACAAAGAAGAATATGAAAAATTTTATAATGAATTAATAAATGCACAAGTAGTAACTTTACATAATTTTGAAAAAAGAGAGATTTTTGAAGGCTGTATGCCACTTGAGATAATGGCAAAAAGAGGAATTGATACATTAAGATTTGGACCTCTAAAGCCAGTGGGATTTGATGATCCTAGAACTGGAAAAAGACCTTATGCTATTGTTCAGTTAAGACAAGATAATAAAGAAGGAAATTTATATAATATTGTAGGATTTCAAACAAATTTAAAATATGGTGAACAAAAAAGAATTTTTAGTATGATACCAGGATTGGAAAATGCAAATTTTGTGAAATATGGTATTATGCATAGAAATACATATATAAATTCTACTAAAATACTTGATAATACATATAATTTTAAAGAAAATGAGAATATTTTCTTTGCAGGACAGATAACAGGAGTAGAAGGATATGTGGAATCAATATCTTCTGGATTTATTGCAGGTATAAATGCTACAAATAAAATATTAGGAAAAGATAAAATTATAATGCCGACAGAAACAGTTATTGGAGCACTAGCAAATTATATATCAACGGAGAATATTAGATTTCAGCCAATGAATGCTAATTTTGGCATTTTACCTCAATTTGAGAATAATATAAAAGATAAAAAAATAAAATATAAAAAAATGGCTGACAGATCAATAGATGCGATAAAAGAAGTGAAAAACAAATATATTAAAATAAAATAATGCAAAATAGCAAACTTTTTATGTAAAACTATTGAAATAAATGTTAAATTGTGGTAAAATGATAACAGTTGAATTTATACATATAAAATAAATACAAATGAAAGGAGTTTAGTATGAGCGAAAAAGAGATTAACCAAAAAGGTAAAGAATTAATTGAAGATATGGCTAAAACATCTGTAGAAATTTCAGAAGCTATAGCAGAAATAAATGCAGCATTAAAAAAATAAAATTTTAGATAGAAAATAAAAAGAAGGAGGGGCTTTGATTTTAATCAAAGCAAAAAAATAATATGGCCAAAAGTTATTCTTTAGAAGAATTACAATCAAGATATTCTACATTAAAAGGATTAGTTACAAAAGCTAAAAAAGAATTAGCTAAAAATGATACAACAACTAAAATAGAAAATCTAAAAAAAGAAATAGAAATATTAAATAACAGAAAAGAATTTCTTGCTAAAGTAAGAGATACTTATAAGGAGGGTACTGCAGAATATTCTTCTTATGATAAACAGTATAACCAAGTTTTGAGCGATTTACAAAAGGCAGAATTGGATAAATCAGAAAAAGAAAAAGAAAGTGCAAAAAAGGAAAATGCATTAAAAGGAATTAAAGCAAAACTTTCTGATTATGAAGCTGAATTAAATCTAATATTAAAAAGTTTTGCTAAGGATTCTAGAATTAATGGTGTATTATACGATTCATTAGAAGTTGAATATGATACAAAAATTGCCCAACAAACAGAATTAATAAACCATACTAAGACACAAAGTGAAGATTTAGCAAATGCTTTAAAAAATAATTCAATATTAGCAGATCTTGTTTCTAAATTAAAAAAGGCTTTTGAAGAAAAAAAGAAATTTTCTTCATATTCAACAGATGAAGCTGCAATGAACGCAAATAGTACATATGCAAACACTGCAAAAAATTTAAGAGATGCAATAAAAGGCATTGATGAATTTAAAGATATAAAATTAACAGATGAAGACATAAATGCAATATTATCTGATGGAAAAATACTTACAAAAACAATAGAAGCTCAAGAAAGTGTAAAAAAGGAATTAGAAGAAAAGAAAAATAAAGTATTAGAGAGTGTAAAAAATGCAAAATCAATTGTTACAGGAGATAAAAAAGACTTATCAAAACAAAAGGCTGAAAAGGAAAATGAAATTAAAAAAATTGAAGAAGATTTAAAGAAAAATGAAAGTAGTAAAAACGATGCTGAAGATAAAGTTAAAGCATTAGGATATGATGTATTAACTTTAGATTTAGATGCAGAAATTCAAAAATTAGAAGCAGAATTGGCAAAAGGAGGAGTACCAGAAGCTTTATCTGATGCTGAAAAAGATGAATTAGCAGATCTTGAGAAAAACGCTAAGCTAAATCCAGAGCATCAAGCAGTTAAAAATTTTGATAGAAAAAACTTAGAGTATCATAAATGTGTAGAATGGTTTAAAGATAAGGGTTATATACCTACTGGCGCATTGGAACAATTAGTTGATAAAGAAGATCGTGAAAATGTAACAAAATTATATAACGAATTTTTTGAAGCAGATCAAGAGCTTAGAAGAGAGTTTTTACAAATAAAAGGTAATAAAGATTTATTTGAAAGTAAAAGTAAAAGTGAAAATGTAAAAGCTAATTTGGATAAATTTATTAAAAATTATCAAAATAAAGCAGAAGCATTATCAAAAGCAACAGGTTTTTCAGTTGAAGATTTGCATGATTATTTGATAAGAGATGTACTAACTAGAGTAGATAATAAATCAAACGGATTTAAAGTACTTCCTCAAGAATATATAACAAATTCATCATCATCATCAAAAAGAGTTTCAGAATTTGCAAAAGGACTTAACAATGAAGATATTGACAATCTAGTAGAAACAATAAAGGATTTAGAGGATTTTGAAGAAGCAATATTATGTGGTAAAGATAAAGCTGTTGAAAATTATAAAGATAAATTAAAAGAATACATAGATATTGGAAGCGGTATTGATATCCCTACTAGAAATGATATAATGAATATTATAAATGGAACTCTTAGAAAAGGAAAAAGCCTATTTGGATTCATAAAGAAAATATTTAATAAAAGTGCTGAAGCAATAAAAAGAAAGTTTAATCATTCTTGGAAAAAGGAACCAGACGGAGTAAAAGAAAAATTACAATCACTTAAAATAGCAGAAAATGAACTAGAAGAGGCTAGATCAAAAATGGAAGATGCAATACCTTTAACAGATAATCAGAAAAGAAGATTAAATGAATTAAAAGATAGAAAAGATAAAAGGGAAAAGGCTTTAGCAGGTAAATCAGATATTGAAAATAATAAAAATCAATTAGAAGAATTAAAGGCTTATAAAAATATAGAAACAACATTAAAAGATGATAAAAGTCAACTTGAAAGTGATATAGGTAGTATACAAAGTGAAATTGATAAGCTTCCTGACGATGTAGAAGATATATATGAAATAACAGATTCAGGAAAAATACACGATAAAAAAGGTACACTATATAAGGATAGTAAAGATTCTTTTGAAAGATAATAAGCTATATGTGTAAAGGCTATATTCAGCTGAATATAGCCTTTACAGTTGGAGAAAAAAATATGAATGAAATTTTAGATGTAGAGATTACGAATCTTTTAAAAAAACATAATATACCATTAGAATTTAATGAAATCTTAGTAGATGACGCTACTAGAATGACTTTATGCGACGAAAATGATACGTATAAAAAACTTATATTTTGTAGTAATGATGATGGAAAATTATTTGCTATTACAAGATGTATAGAAAAAATAAAAAGATCAAATCCATTATATGCGAAAGCATTAGACGAGCCAGGATGTATTGAATATGTTAATGCCAAATCAAAAGAATCTAAAGTAGAGCGAGTACAGGTAATAGATTTGGATAATATGGATATAGAAGAAGAAAGAATAAAATGTATACTTAGATATTCTAATAGTTTTTTGAGCAATAAACTTTCTATATTTCTTTTAGATATTGATATTGATGAAATGAGTGTATATTATTCAAAATTAGATGAAATTGATGAAAGAATGGAAAAAATTAAGAAAAAATTGAGTGAATATAAATTTAAAGTTACGCAATTTAAAAGTGGTTTTATGGCAAATGTATTTAAAAAGAAAACAATAGCAATGTATGAACGAAGTATTAGAGGCTATGAAGAAGAATTAAATAAATTAAATGAGTTACATAAACAAGAAAAAAAAGCATGTAATTTAGCAGATGATTTAGTGATTCCGCGTAAACAAAAAATACAAAATTTAACTCGATATAATAGTATTATTCCTAAAAGTTTTGCTGATTTATTACAAAAATATCAAATTTCACCTGAGGAAATTAAAAATAAATCTAAATCATATGGAATATCTGAAATTCCACAGGAACTATTTACTAAGTTAACAAATGAATTTGATAAGGTATATGAAGAAAGAGAGTAAATATCAAATTTTAATGAGATGAAGATGCTGTGAAAACGGTAAAAATAAGGTTGGAAACTATTGACAACATAATATAAAAATGATAAAATAGATACGCTATTTGTTAGGGAAACCTGCATTATAGCGTATTATTTTGTTTATATTACTTTTATTAAATAAAAGAATATAATGTTAAAATTTATAAAAGAAATGAGGTGAAAAAAGAAGAATGCCAACAATTAATCAATTAGTAAGAAAAGGAAGAAAAACTTCTACAACAAAATCAACAGCTCCAGCTCTACAAAAAGGTTATAACTCTAGAAAGAAAATTCAAACTGATAATAAGGCTCCACAAAAAAGAGGTGTTTGTACAGTTGTAAAAACAGTTACTCCTAAGAAGCCTAACTCAGCTTTAAGAAAAGTTGCTAGAGTTAAACTTTCAAATGGATATGAAGTAACATCTTATATTCCAGGTGAAGGACATAATTTACAAGAGCATAGTGTTGTACTAATAAGAGGTGGAAGAGTAAAAGATTTACCTGGTGTTAGATATCATATTATTAGAGGAACATTAGATACAGCTGGTGTTAAAGATAGAATGCAAGCTAGATCTAAATATGGTGCAAAAAGACCAAAGAAATAGAATTTAGGAAATTATTAATTGATAATAGTGCATAATTCTTTTTATAGAATATATGTTATATAAAATGAAATTCTTGCACTATTACGGAAAAGTGAAATAATCTTTTCAGAGTACCTTTCTGCATAATGTGCAGAATTAGTAAAAAAATTTAAGGAGGGAAGAATAGTGCCAAGAAAAGGATATATAGCAAAAAGAGATGTATTACCAGATCCATTATATAATAGTAAAGTTGTTACAAAATTAATAAACAATATAATGTTAGACGGTAAAAAATCAGTTGCTCAAAGTATTGTTTATGGTGCATTTGATATTATTAGAGAAAAAGAGCAAAAAGATCCATTGGAAGTATTTGAAGCAGCACTTGAAAACATAATGCCAGTTCTTGAAGTTAAAGCAAGAAGAGTTGGTGGAGCAACATACCAAGTCCCATTAGAAATTAGACCAGAAAGAAGACAAACTTTAGGTTTGAGATGGTTAGTAATTTATAGCAGAAAAAGACATGAAAAAACAATGTCTGAAAAATTAGCAGGAGAAATAATAGATGCTATAAACGGAAATGGTGGAGC
>CANROH010000013.1 GCA_947632185.1 uncultured Clostridia bacterium | reverse complement strand
CCTCCAACATAGTCTCCAGTATATCTTCTATCATCTAAAATTCTAACAATGTGTTGTGCTTTCCAATTTGCAGTTTGTTTTGCATTTGCAAATCCTCTAGCCTGAGATGGTGTTGGTATTCCTTTTTTATTTAAGTATGTAGCTATTTTTTGATATCCCCAGCATTTAGAATATAGCTCAAATATTTCTTTTACAACGGTGGCAGTTTCTTCATTTATAACTAATCTCTTTCCATCTTTGTTATATCCATAAATTGCTTTTACAAGTAAGTCTCCTTCTTCAATTTTGTGTCTTAAATTTCTTCTAATATTTTTACTATCATCTCTTGCTCTTCTCTCATTAAACCAAGCATATAATCCAAACATTTCCTCATTGTATTGCTCGTCTTCAAATATTATTTCAACATCTTGCTCTTCTAAATATTCTACAAATTCTAATGCTTCCCTTTGATTTCTTCCAAGTCTTGCAGAGTTTTTAAAAACTATTACATCTATTTCTTTTTTTCTTGCTCTTTCTTTTATATCATTAAATCTACTAAAGTCTGTTCCGCTTTTGTCATCGTCCATTATAATCTCTACAATATTGGTATACCCATGACTTCTGCAATATTTTACAAGTAGATCCCTTTGCGTTTCTATTCTTTCATAATTTTCTCCATAGTCATCTCTACTTTCTCTACAATAGATTACTACTCTTTTTTCATTATTTTGTTTTTGCATGATATACCTCCATTTAGTATATTTAATGTATCAATAACATCTTCCTTTCTATCTTGTTTTATTGTTGCCATTATATATAAAAAATTCTAAAATTTCAAGTTATTTACTTAGAAATTTTAGAACTTCGTTTTTAAAATATTTTTTAATATTTTAAAAAAATGTGTTGACATTTGCAAATTGTTTTTGTTCAATAATATTGAACTACTGAAAGCACGAATGTGTCGTAGGTGGTATTTTTTATTTTAACCTTTTTTTATTATTTGATTTTAATTCTTTATTTTTCTCTTTTTCTATTTGTTTTGCACTCTTGCTTGGTGTTGGTAAATCTTCTGGCATAGTACCACCAATTCTTTTTATAGTTTGTCTAACAGCTTGTCCTACATTATGATGAGTTTTACAAGCATCATCTTC
The DNA here is from genome assembly GCA_947632185.1 of uncultured Clostridia bacterium. GTDB lineage: Bacteria > Bacillota > Clostridia > TANB77 > CAG-508 > Scatovivens. Next base: position 28,682 of record CANROH010000013.1, on the reverse strand, counting down.
ATTATTTATATTTTTATTTTTTAAAACTTCATCTGTTTGTGTAATTCTAAATAAATTTGCCGCAAGTTCTGTACTACTCATATAGTCTAATATATCTTCTTTTTCTGATATACCTTTTCTATTTGCAATATCTTTAGCTGTTTCTCCATTATATAATCCTCTATAACCATAATTATTAAATTTTCCATAATTCCTTACACCTGCTAATTTTGCTGTATCAAATAAATATTTATTTTTATCTTTTACATTTTTTCTTGTATATAATCTCTTTTCATCCTCACTTAATTGTTCATATTCTTGTCTTGTTAACTCTTGTTTTCTAGTTTGTACTGCAAAATAAGTTTGGGCAAGAGCTATTGCCTTTTTTCTGCTATCTCCGTTTTGTGCAATTAAGTAACACGCATATCTTGTTAATTTTAAATCATCTATTTTCTTTTCAGCCCCCTTAGGCATTTTGATCGTTTTGCCGACGTCGGCAAAATGTTCAAACACACTTATATTGCTATTTTTGCAAGATTGTTTTGCTTTATCAATTACTTTAACGAAATTACCCCATTTACTATATTCTAACATCAACATTAGTTCTCTAGCATACCAAAATTCTATTCCATTTTCATCAGTATGTTTAATACTTTCAAAATCTTTTTCTGTTTTATTTACTAGATCATTTGTCATAAATATCATCTCCTCTTTTCAACTGTTCAGAATTTTCGAATAGTTGAACTTTATTATTTTATTTCTTCTATTTATATCATATTCCTAAATCCTTTTCAATAATTTTGCGAAATTTTGTTCTCTTTTCTATTTATATTTTTGTTTTATTCTATCAGAAATAATATCGGTGAATACCTGTTTATAATCTTGAATATCACCATCATTTGATTTTGGACAAATAAATACTGCAAATGGTAATTTATCTTTTATCTTTTTATCTTTATTATCCTTTGCCTCTTCCAGAGTATTCACCTACCTTCCTATATTAAAATTATATTACTTTAATCTTTGTCCTTATTACTAAAAGCTACAAGCAATAATACAAATCAAAAAGATAAAAGCAATTGAGTAATAGCAGATAAAAATAGAGGGTGTCCTAAAATAGGAACCCTCCGAATACTCATTGCTTCATTTCCATAGATATAAAACAAGTCTAGCCATACAAATGGCTATAAATGTACAATAAACTCCAACTTTCTTCCGTTAATAATTTTATATTTTTTGTTCAAAATCTATTTTATCAATAATATATAATTTAAAATTTATAACAGCAGTATTATTACTTATTATTTTCTTCTAAATATTGTTTATATACTGCATTTCTTAAAAGGTTATATAATGTTTTACTTTCATCAAATTTTATAGACTTGTCTTTTTCTTCTATATATTCTTTATAATTTATACAATCTAGTTCTTTAACTTCTTGTAATAAATAATATTGCTCTTTCGGCATAATAAGATTAACTGTAAAATCTATAACATTATTTTCATCATCTAATATAAAGGAATGATAATAACTATTATCTATACCTTTCTTGCAAATCGATGTTACTGCCTTAAACATTTCGTATTTTTGAATAAGATGAAATGAAATTTCGTGGCATCCATCTTGAATATTATTTCCTAATTTGTTTATAAAATCTAATGTTTCTTTATCATTTACAAAACTATCTTCTGCCTTCACAAATTGTATTTTTCCAAAGTCATTTGAAATAATTTCATAAGTTTTATCATCATATACAATCATTTTTTCTATAATATTAGCAGATTTTAAAACATCATATAATAAATCGGTATTTGATTTATTCCTAGTTACTCCTAATATTAGTAAATATATCAAGCCTTTTTTAAATCTTTTATAATTTGCTCCAATATAGTTTAATCCATCTAATAATTGTTTATTATAGAATTTAAAAAGCCATACTTTTAATTTATTAAATACTTCTATACTATCATTTGTATTAGCAATTTTAAATAAATTATCATCTATATTGTTGCTTATATATTTAATTAATTTTTCAGCATTTTCTCGTTCAATTTTATACCATAAATGTTCGTTTTTATCACAGTATTCTGATAGCTTCATTTATACCTCTCGACTATTTTTCTAAATTTGATTCTCTATTTTTATATTTCAAATGTTTATTTAATAGCAATTCTTAATCCACTCATTTATATTATACTTGTCCGATGTATCCACCAAATATCGCAACCCCCTGGATATGAAAATCTTACAGTTCTGAATCTTGCTAGAATTGCTCCTACTATTATAACAGAAGATCTCAATTTTCTCATTAAATCATCTGGTATCGTGGTTTTTGTCATATCTTTAGAATTAATTATAATTTTGTTTTTATCTTTTTTTACTTTACATCCTAATTGTTTTAAAATATTAAGTGTAGTTTTAACATCTTCAATGTCTGGAACATTATACAATTTAGTAGTTTTTCCATTTATAATTGTAGCTGCAAGAATTGGTAAACTCGCATTTTTAGAACCAGAAACATCTATTTCGCCATGAAGCTTTTTTCCACCATTAATTATGTACCTATACATATGCATTCCTCCTCATAATACTGATGCTACATATTATGAGAATTTTACATAAGTTGTTACTATTGCTAAAAAAGAATTTTTTATAAATTACACTTAGTATAAAATTAAAATTTGTTTATTTTTCTTTACCTTTATCCATCAATTTTGATATAGTACCTTCTACAGCTTCACATTCTTCTACGCTTGCATCAAATGTTGCTTTTCCTATATCTTGACCATGTATTATTTTAACTAACCCTAAATTTTCAGCAAGTTTTCTTTGTTCTAATGTTATCCTATTATACTTTTTACCTCCGTTATATATTCTTCTTAAAAGTTTCAGTGCTGAACCATAAGCAAAATTTCTATAAAGTCCATTTTCTTCTATTATTTTATCTATATCTATTCCTTCCTGTTTTATTTCTGACAATTTAATTAAAACTTGTTTACCATTTTCAAACCTTGATATTCTGATTTTTCTTAAGTCAACTCCATTATTTTTTAAAACTTCTGCTACATTCAATATTTCTGATAAATAGTTAGTTCCCTTTAATAATCCTAATTTATTAGCAAGCTCTTTATCTTTTGATTCTAATTTAAGCATACTACGTCCATTATTTGTAGCCCTTAATGATTGTAGTCTAGAACCAAATTCAAAATCACCATCTAAATTATTTTCTTCTATTATTTTATTTATATCTATTCCTTCTTGTTCTATTTCTGACAGTTTAACAAAAACTGATTTTCCATTTACTGTTTTACTAATATGAATTCTTCTTAAATCAACTCCATTATCTTTTAATAGTTCAGATATTCTTAGAAATTCCTCAGCAGCACTTTCTTTTTTTATTAATTTTAATTCCTCACCAAGTAATTTTTGCTCTGGTTTTAGATTTCCTTTTGTATATTCATGCCTTAAATTTGCTACATTATATCCATATTTATAATTACCATCAAGATTATTTTCTTCTATTATTTTGGCTATATCTACTCCTTCTTGCTTTAATTCAGATAGTTTAATATACCTTTCTCTTCCATTCTTTAGTTTTGTTAAACTAATTTTTTTCAAATTAACGCCATTATTTTTTAAAATTTCTGCTATTTTGAACAATTTTTCTATAGGATTTCTTTTAGTAACAGCTAATTGTTTTTTGGGTTTACCGCTTTATTTTCATTAACCCTAATTTTTCAAAAAGCATTTTCTCTTCAGTTGTAATTCTAGGTGAATTTCCTGTTCCTCTATATGCTTGTCGTAATTCAGCAACCCTATATCCAAAAGGAAATTCCCCATCTAATCCATTTTCTTCTATTATTTTATTTATATCTATTCCTTCTTGTTTTATTTCTGATAATTTTAAATATGTTACACCATCTTTATTTCGATTTGATATATTAATTCTTTCTAAACTAACGCCATTATTCTTTAGAATTTCCGCTATTCTGAAGAATTCCATTCTAAAATTTGTTTTAGATGATTTAAATAAATTTAATTTAGTTATAAGTTCTATATCTTTTGGTTCTAAATCTCCTTCAATATATAAACATCTTAATTTGTTTAACTGATATCCAAAAAGAAAATTCCCATTTAATCCATTTTCTTCTATTATTCTATTTATATCTATGCCTTCTTGTTTTATTTCTGACAATTTTAAATAAACTGATTTTCCGTTTACTTTCTTTGATTTTTTAATTTTTTCTAAATTAACACCGTTATCCTTTAAAATTTTACTAACTTTTAATATTTCTTGTATATTTGCATTTTTATTTTCTCTCATTAATATAATCTCCTATTTTAATTTCTATATATTTTAAATTATTTTTGATTTGACTTAAAAATTGTATTTTTACTATTTATTTTAAATGTTCACTTTTTTTATCCTTAGAAGTTATTGACTCTAAAATTACTTTATTTGCTTTATTACAATCATCTACTGATGCATCATATGTAGTTTTACCAATATCTTGTCCGAGTTATTCTAATTAATCCTAGTTCTTTAGCAAGCTTTATATCTTCCAAAGTTAATTTATATCTGCCATTTCCACTGTATGTTCTTCTTAAAACACGAACTTTTTTTCCATATAGAAAATTACCATTAAGATCATTTTCTTCTATTATTTTGGCTATATCTACTCCTTTTTGATGCAATTCTGACAATTTAAAATAAATAAGTTTTCCATTCTCTTCTCTTGATAACTGTAGTGTACTTAAATTTACACCATTATCTTTTAAAATTTTAGATATTTTTAATAATTCTGATATAACACTTTCTTTTTCTAGTAGTCCTAATTCTTTAGCAAGATTAAATTCTTTTGATTTATTTTTTAGTTCTTTATTCTTATTACATTTAATTCTTAGCTGTGAAACCCTCAAGCCATAAGGGAAATCTCCATTAAGATTATTTTCTTCTATTATTTTATCTATATCTATTCCTTCTTGTTTTATTTCTGATAATTTAATATGAATTACTTTTCCATTTTTAATTTTTGATATTTGTATTTTTTTTAAATCAACTCCATAATCATTTAAAATAATAGCTATTTCTAATAACTCTTTTAAGCCTGTCTTTTTTTGAAGTAAACCTAAGCGCTTTGCTTTTTCCATTTCTTCATCTTTTATTTTAATTTTCTTTAATCCACTATATGCTTTTCTTAGTTCAGAAACTTTAAATCCAAATCTATAATTTCCATCTAAATTATTTTCCTCTATAATTCTATTTATATCAACTCCTTTTTGCTTTATTTCTGAAAGTTTAAGGTATATTATTTTATTATTTTCTTTTCGTGATATTTCAATTCTTTCAAGTTGAACGCCATTATTTTTTAAAATCTCCGCTACTTTTAGTAACTCATTTATCATATATTCTTTTTTATTATATCCACTACCATCTTTTTCAACTAATCCTAATTCTTTTGCAAAATCAATTTCTTCTGGTTTCAACTTATACCCACCTTTACCAGTGCATGTTCTTCTTAATTCATATACTGCTTTAGTATAAGGGAAATTACTATCTAAGTCATTCTGTTCTATAATACTTTTTATATCTATTCCGTTTGCTTGTATTTGTGATAATTTAAAGCTAGTTTGTCGTCCATTTTCACATTTTGATAGTTGAATATTTCGTAAATCAACACCATTGTTCTTCAAAACATTAGCAATTTTAAGTAATTCCGTCAGTAAATTTTTTTTGTTAAGTAATCCTAATTCTTTTGCAATACTAAATTCTTCTTGACTAACTTTACTTTTTAATGATCCATAATATGTTCTTCTTAATTCAATTACTCTAACGCCATAAGGAAAATTTTTATCTAATCCATTTGTTTCTATAATTTTGTTTATATCTATTCCTTCTTGTTCTATTTCTGATAAGCTAATATATACAATTTTTTCGTTTGTTTTTTTAGAAGCTTTAATCTTTTCCAAATCAACACCATTATCTTTTAAAATTTTAGCAACTTTTAATAATTCAGCTATTGCCGTTTCTTTTTTCACTGATCTCACTTAATTTCTTCCCCCATAATATTAATAATATTAAATTTATGTTTATTAATTATATGTTTTTATAGCCTACCATTACTAACTATCATCTTTTGCATTTTTTATATTACTTAATTACTAATTTATCAACTTTTGAAATTATGTATTTTTCTAATTTTGTCATAAAAATTTCAGGTTTGATTTCTTTTTTAGCTACCATATCTAATCCTTTTTCCCAGCTAGCTGTAAGTTCAGGATTAAGCATGTCGGGAATAGATTTTACAATTACATCATATATTGCCTCGCCTTTTATAGTTGGAGTAATTATCTGTGTTTTACTATTAATTTGAATATAATTTATTCTTTCTAATTTTTTTATTATTTCTCCTCTAGTAGCAGATGTACCTATTCCTGCTCCCTTTATCTGTTCTCTTAATGTTTCATCCTCAATTAATTTTCCTGCATTCTCCATTGCTAAAATCATTCCGCCTGAATTGTATCTAGATGGCGGAGTTGTTTCTGAAGCTTTAGTCTCGTAATTAATAACTAAAATATCTTGTCCTTTTTTTAAATTAGAAAACAAATCTATTTGCTTTTCCTCTTCATCATTTTGCATTCTATTTTTTAAAACTTCTAAGTATCCTTGTTTTATACAAATTTTACCATTAGTACTAAACTGTTCCCCTCCTACATCAATAATAATATTTACTTTGTTATATTCAGCTGGTGGATAAAAAATTGCAATAAATCTTTTTACAATTAACTTATAAATATCTTTTTTTAATTCTGATAATTTATCATAATTTTCAAATCCTTGCCCTGTAGGAATTATTGCATAGTGATCTGTAATTTTATTATCATTTACATATTTAGTTTTTAATAAATTCGTACTATATTTTTCATTAATCATTTTAGAAATATATGATTTTATTTCTTCATCTTTAAAATTCTTGTATAGTCCATTTAAATTTTTTCCAATTTCTTTTGCAATAGCTGTAGACAAAACTCGTGCATCAGTTCTAGGATAAGTAACTAACTTTTTTTCATATAAATCTTGAATTATTTCTAGTGTTTCATCAGGTTTTATTTTAAAAAGTCTAGTACATTCATTTTGAACTTCTGCTAAGTTAAATAATAATGGTGCATTTTCCTTTTGTTTTGTTTTCTTTAATTCTAATACAGTTGCCTTTTTATTATCTAAACTTTTTATAAATTTTTTAGCATTATCTTCTAATTTAAATCCTGTTTCATTATATAAAAGTGTACTATTAAATAATTTCGAATTTTCTGTTGCTTTCCATTCTGCTTTTATATTACATTCATTATTTTGAAAGTTTCCTATCACTTTATAATACTTGGTTTTAACAAAATTTCTTATTTCTCTTTCTCTTGAAACAACCATACCTAAAACACAAGTCATAACTCTTCCAACAGAAATTGATATTTTATCTTCATTAATCTCTTTTGCAATTCTTCTTCCAAAAATTATTGACAATAATCTAGAAAAATTAATTCCTATTAAATAATCTTCTTTTGCTCTTAAATATGCAGAATTTGACAAACTATCGTATTCTGACATATCTTTTGCTTCCTTTATTCCCCTTTGAATTTCTTCTTCTGTTTGAGAATCTATCCATACTCTTTTCATTTTTGCTTTTGGGTTGGGCTTAGCCATCATAAATACTAATCTTTGTATGTATTCTCCTTCTCTTCCAGAGTCCCCTGCATTGTAAATCTCTTCTACATCTTCCCTTTGTAGCAACTTTTTTATTATCTCAAATTGTTTTTGCTGTATTCCTCCTGATATTACCTCATATTTATATTCTTTAGGCAAAAATGGTAAAGTGCTCAAAGACCAAATTTTTAAATTTTCATCATATACTTCAGGATAACTCATCGTAACCAAATGTCCATAACACCAAGTTATTATCCATTCTCCTGATTCAATATATCCATTTTTCTTTTGTGTATTTAATTTTAAAACTTTTGCAAATTCCATTGCAACTGATGGTTTTTCTGTAATAAGTAACTTCATTTAAAATATCCTTTAATTTATATTAACATTTTTATTATATATGAAAATACTATATTTTTCAAGCTTGTAGGAAATTTTAATAGAAACCAAAGCAAAAAAAATAAGCAACTTAAAAGTTGCTCATCTTTTTATTTTTTTATTTCATTTCTTTATTAATTTTTTCAAACTTGATATAGAATATTATAGCTACTACCACAATAACACCTATTATGTACATCACTGTATCTTCAACACCTGTATATGGTATATTGTCATCAGAAGAATTTGTTGAATCGTTTTGAATTCTATTACTACTATTTACATTTGTATTTCTATTAGTATTTGTATTTACGTTTGTATTAGCATTAGTGTTAGTATTAGTATTTTTATTAGTATTTGTATTGCTGTTTACATTAGTATTTGTGTTAGTATTTGAACTTGAATTTAATTTTTGTATAGTAGCTGAACCATTAACAGAACCATTTTGTGAATTTGCAGATCCACTGTTTCCAACTTCTATTGTAATAGATATATCAGATGCTGATGTTTCTGTTTCGCTATTAGAAGCCATTATCTTAGTAAATTGAATTTTTCCTGTTTTACCATTTGTTCCTTCTTTTGTTTTAAATGTAATTTGAAATACATTTTCTTCTGTTTCTACAAAAGTTGTTTTTGTTAATGATATTTTTCCTTCATTATCTGGTTCATAAGTTGCATTCCAACCATTAGATCCGTCTATTCTTGATTCATTAATTGTTTCAAAAACATCTTCATCGTATTTCAAATAACCACTTAATTGATTAATTCCATTTTCATTATTAATATCAATATTTGAAACTTTTACTACAACTGAAAATTCTGTTGATTCCGGAACTGTAGTACTACTTGGAGTCATAGTGACTGTAAAACTTAAAGCATTTACTATTGTAGAATAAACTAAAGCTAATAATGTCATTACAATAACGACTTTTAAAATTCTCTTTTTCATTTGCCTTTTAACACTCCTTTCCTTCAGTATAACTTTTTAAACAATAAAAATCAAGTAATTTTTCTTTATATTTTTATTACATTATTTACAATTATGTAACACTATTATATATAATTACCATTTGAGATATATCTATAATACTTATTCTACCATCAATATTCAAATCAGCTGCTTTTAATTCATCATCATGTAATTCATATCCACTTACTTCATTATATTGTAGTATTAATTTAGACAAATCTAATAATGAAACTCTTCCATCTTTTGTAATATCACCTTTTACTATTAATGTATATATAGAACCATTAGATAATTGTAATTTCATTCCTGTTTTAACAATTTCAGTATTTTGACTTACTTCTATATTTTCACTAGTTAATACCGTTTTTGTAAATTCTGTATTTAAGTTATCAAGTAAAGTAGAAATTGTTGTTTCTTGAGGTATATTCATTATATAATTATCATCTATTTTATATTCATTACTTGTAATCTCTTTATCTGTTTCTTCTGAATCCACGTTTGTTGTAAATGCTTTTATACAAACATCGGCCTTTTTCATATCAACACCTCTAACATCAAGATTTGATATATTAGTCCATACATTTCCATCTGTTGAAACAAAACTTTTATTATCAGAACTTACTAAATTATAAACTGTATCTGGTACATTTGCTTCAATTTCAAAGAAAAAATCTTTATTTTCTGAAACTTGTTTCACAACTATTGAAAAATTACTACTATTTAACTGTACTGGTGTAATGTTAATTTTATGATATCCTGGTTCTAAATATTCTTCAGTAGTAGCAACTTTAATAAGTTTATCATTATCAAATGTATTATCATAAGGATTTACATAAATATCAATATTAGCATAATCAGCAAGTGTTACTCCAACACTTTTTAAAATTTCAGAATTATCAGAATTTCTATTATAAGTTACTCCATAATATCCTTCATTTGTGGAAGGAATTCCTATTTCATATATTCCTCCGAAAAAATCATGTTGATATATATTATCATAATCTACATATGAAGTTGAATTAATTCCATATATCTCTTGCTCTACAAAGTAATCCTCATATGAAATATATATATATCCATTCTTAAAAGAATTTTCTCCATAAGTATTTAAAACTATATATGCTCCATCACTAGAAGGTCTTATTTCTTCTGGAAAATTATTTCTTGAGTAATTGTCATCCCATCCCACTATTGTTATTGCATGATCTCTTATTTTTGAAGTATCATTACAATTATATGATTCTGATTCAAATATTGAACTCTTATTGCTATAAAATTCTGAAAAGGTTCCACCAGTCATTGTTGCAATTGCACCATATTTCACTATATGTTCTTTAATAATATTTCTTGTTGCTCGTAATTCACTTTCTGAATATTCTGAACCATCAGGCTTTAAATATTTTACAGATAATGTACTTCCATCGGAATTTTTTTCATATGTTTTATGTATTGTTGGTAGATATACATAATCACCAACAACTCTATCTACTGGTTTATTAATATCCTCTAAATTAATTTTTTGTTCGTTATCTTCAAAAGGCATTTCATCTTCTAATACAGCACCCTGTCCATTACTTAAATATGATAATCCAGCTATTAAAAGGCCACCTTGTCCAACTTCTCTATTAATTCCCTTTTCATTTATTCCATTTAAAAATGTTCTAGAAGTTGCATAATCCATATGTCTTTCAGAAAAATCAGGGATTTCTGTAACGCCATTAGATAATGCAATATTAGTTTCAAATGATTTTAAAACAGAAAATGCCCAACATTCTGATGTAGAACCTTGATTTTCAACTCTTATATTTAATTTATCTGCTAAATTGTATCTTGGTTCATTAACAGCCAAAACATTTTTAAAATTATTGATTTTAATTTTTGATAATAATTGATAAATCATATTTGGTAAATTTCTTTTATGCTCATTTAAAATGCTATTTGGTACATCAATATCAAAAGTTCTTGGCATTATAGAATTTGTTTTTTCATCTTCTGATAAATTTTGCCATTCTTCATAGGCTTCAGTTGTGTTTAATTTGAATTCTTCTGCAAAAACCGTTCCTGAAAAAATAATTATTAATAATATCAAATTTATTGCAAAAATGATTTTCAATTTTCTTTTGCAAATTCTCATTCTTCTAATACCCCATTCTTTATAATATATTTAAATTATAATTTTTATTTATAATAAAATCAAGGTAATTTCTCCTATTTCACATCTTTAAACTTGTATCTTTTTGATTTATATTTACGGGCAACACGAGTTTGTAATATTTTTTATTTATATTAAGTTTTTGTAACAATATATTTGTAATAAAATTGTAACATTTTCTTAATATCATTGATATTTATATTTATCTTTTTTGTTGTATAATATATAGTATACGAAAGAATTAGAGGGGTTTTAAATGAGTATTAATTCTACATTAAAAAAGGAAGGTATAAAAGTAATAGGTAAATTAAATACCATAGAAATCAATAAGATTGCTTCTAATATATCTGTTAAAATTGCAAATGCATTTCCTGAGCATAATATTAATCAAAGTGACTTATTCATATCCCTTGCTAGATTAAATATGTATATAGCTGAAATGCCTAATGACATGGCTATGGCCAAATATTTTTATAAAAATAATTCTATTTATTTCAGCAAAGATATGGATTTAGAACATTTAAATACTCTTGCTCTTCATGAATGCTTGCATTTTATACAAGAATTAAAGGACAGTCATGGTAAATTATTGAGGCTTGGTCTTTATAATATGGAAGGCCGTAAGAATACTGGTATGGCTTTAAATGAAGCTGCTGTTCAACATATGGCCACTGTTGCTTTAGATGCTCCTATTGACCATGTAAAATATTATAATATGGAGTTATCTACTGAAAGTCCAGATTTTTACCCTTTACAAACAGCTTTACTTAATGAAATGATATATTTTACTGGAACATATCCCTTATATCATAGCACACTTTACAGCAATGATATTTTTAAAAATACATTCATAGCAAAATCAAATGAAAAAACTTATAATAAAATTGAAAAAAACTTTGATTTAATTTTCGAATACGAATCATTACTTTCTGAAGAAATATCTAAACTTTCAATTTGTACTAATGAGTTTAAAAGCGTAGAAAAAATTAAAAGATTAAATTCTAGAATAGATGATTTTAAAAAAATTATTTTGGAAAAAACATTGGAAACGCAAAATATTATTATTTTAAATTGTTTCACCAATAGTTTAAATTCAATAAAAACATTAGAAGATATTAATGGTTTTGAATTTAATTTATCAAATTTTAGACATTTAATAATTAATACACAAAATTATAATTTCTATAATGACTTTTGTGAAGATATGATTGATAAATTGAAAGAAAAAAAAGAATTCATTTTAAAATATGGAAACATACTAACTTATGACTCTATGATGACTGAATTATCATCTGTCAAAGAGCATACTTATGGATTTCAGTTTTTTAAAAAATTATTTAGTAAATTAAAACTGTTATTTGAAGAAATGTTTAGAGAAAAGGATTTTTAAAAAGTTCTGCCTTAAATTATATAGCAGAACTTTTTTTATTTTAAATCATATTTTCCAATTATTTTCATCAGCTTCTTTTTTTATAAGCACTAAATCATTCCAAAAATCTATTTTCTTTCCTTCATCTCTAAGTAGTGCTGCTGGATGAAAAGTTGGCATATATTTAATTTCTTTTTTCTCTATCCATTTTCCTCTTGAAGATGTTATTCCATATTCATCACCTAAAATATTTTTTAAGGCAGTATTTCCTAATAAAACAATTATTTTGGGTTTTATAATCATTACCTGATTTCTAAGATAATCTAAACAAGCTTTAGCTTCCTCTTTTAACGGGGTTCTATTATTTGGTGGCCTACATTTAACAATGTTAGTAATATAAACATTTTCTCTTGTTATACCAATACCAATAAAAGCTTGATTCATAAGTTTTCCAGCTTTTCCTACAAATGGCTCACCCTCTTTATCTTCGTCAGCTCCAGGACCTTCTCCTATAAACATTATATCTGCATTTTTATTGCCAACCCCAAAAACAGTTTTTGTTTTTCCATTACATAAATTACATTTACTACATTTTTTTACTATTTGATCTAGTTCTTCTAAATTTTCTATCATATTACATCCTCTTTTTATTCATTATAAACTAATTATTGAAGTTGCCAATTTAAATTCTTTTCCTTCTACTCTGTATGAAGATATTTTATCACTATTGCAAACACTACATATTCCACAATCAATAATATTTTCTTTTTTCACTCCTAATCCTTCTAAAAGCATTTGATTTATTAAAATTGTATCAATCATATATTTGTCATTTTTAATTTCTGATTTTTTTATAAATTCATTCGTTCTTTTAGTAAAAGCAAATATAGATTCATAAAGAATTTTTACATCTTCATCAACTTCAAAATGGCATTTTCTAATACTAGGAGAAATAAAGCACATAATATCGTTGGGATTTGATCCATAGTAATTTATCATCTTGACAATTGCTTTTTCTAATATTTTTTGACAAGTTCCTCTCCAACCCGAATGAACATTTCCAATTACTTTTTTTACTGGATCATAAATCAAAAATAATATACAATCTGCATTTGTTGTAACTAATGCAATATTTTCTTTATCAGTAATTAATCCATCTACATCTTTGAGTTTATCTCGTGACATTACTTTATCTATACATTTAACATTACTTGTGTGATTTTGAAATGGTTTTACTAATGTATTTATATCTAGCTCAAGTGCTTTAAAAATTTTTTCATAACTAGATTTTTCTTCTTTTGAATTAGAACGAAAATTTATATTATTACCTTTTAAAGTATATGCATGTTTAATTCCATAATCTAATAATTTCTTAAATTGAATATACTCTATTCCTTCTTTATTATTATAAATAATATTATTGTTTATTTCCAAATTGAAACTCCTATATTTAATAAAATTTTGATTTTAAATTTTACTTTTATTTTAATAGAATATTCTAGGTACCCTATAGGAAATTGTACTAATTATTTCATAATTTATAGTATCACAAAGTCTAGCTACTTCTTCTAATGTAATATTTTTATTATCCCATATATATACATCATCTCCAACAGAAACATCATCTAAATCTGTTACATCAAGCATACATGAATCCATACAAACATTTCCAATTATTGGAACTTTTTTATTTCGAATTACAACTTCCCCTTTATTAGAAAGAGCTCTTCTTAGACCATCTGCATATCCAATAGGTATAGTTGCAACTTTAGTTCTTCTTTTAGTAATAAAACTTCTTGAATATCCTATTGAAGTATTTTCTGGTACTTCTTTTAGAAATGTTACTTTTGATTTTAGTTTACATATAGGTTTTAAATTTATTTTTTCCATTGTTTTATCATAAGACTCATATCCATATAAAATTATACCTGGTCTTACTAAATTATAATAACTATCAGGATAATTTAAAATTGCATTTGAAGCACTACAATGTATATATTTTAAGTTATCACCAATTATTTCTTTTGCAATTTTTACAGCTTGTTTAAATGATTGTAATTGCTTTTTTGTATATTCATCATCTATATCAGCTGAAGAAAAATGTGTATATATTCCTTCAATCTCTATATTCTCATATGATTTTATTTTATTAATATATTCTTCTGTTCGGTTTGGATTTATTCCTGTTCTCCCCATACCCGTTCCAATTTCAACATGTACTTTTACTTTATCACCTAAGTCACCTAATGCTTTAAGAAAACTTTCAGAACTTATTCCTATTGTAATATCATTATCTACAATTTTTCCTATCTCATCTTTGTACGGTTGATTTAATACAAAAATTTCTTTTTGATATCCATTTTTACGAAGTTCTAATGCCTCATCAACAGCTGCTACAGCTACTATATCAAATTGTTCTATTACACTATTAACTTTATTAACCCAAGTTCCATAAGCATTTGCCTTTATAACAGGCATGATTTTTACATTTTCTCCAACATATTTTTGAATTTGACATACATTATATTTAAATGATTCCAAATCAACTTCCATAACTGTAGGTCTAGTTTCCATAAGATTTCTCCTTTCAACATTTTTGCTTTCTGCTAAATATAATTATATTCATTTCCTTTTATATTAGTATTAAACATACAAATAGTTTTATATTTACAATAATCACATCCAGTTTTATTATTATAATTATATGGTTTAATATCTATTTTACCTTTCAATATTTCTCTTGATATTTCCTTTATTATATTCTTAACATCCTTTTGTAATTTATCAAAATTCTCTTTACTAATAACACTTGATTTTTTCTCACTGAGTGTTCCATCTTTACTTATATATACAGGTATTATATCTGAAGCACCTGTCTGAAGCTTATTATCCATCATTTTTACAACAGATAAATCTGCCAAAATTAATCCTCTCATTTTAAAATTACTTCTAATTTTATTTTCTATTTCTTCTTCTGAAAGGTTTTTAGCATTTTTTACTACATTATCAATTAATCCTAAATATAAAATTCCACTTGCTTCAAAATCAGTTTGCTCGCAAATTGCATCTAAATATGTAATTAATTGTATTTGAAGTCCAGATTCAACTTGAAGTAAATCTAAATCCTTTATAGAAGACTTATAATCTATTATTCTTACATATTGCTTATCTGAGATTTTAGCTGTATCTACTCTATCTATTTTTCCAGTAATTTCTATTTTTTTTCCATCCACATCAAGTTTTATAGTATTATACATTCCATTATTACTAAATTCTATTTCATGACCAAGTAATTTAAAATCGCTATTTTTTAATGAATATACTATATAACAAATTGATTTATAAATTACCTTTCTTAATCTCCTTGTTAATAATTTAAATTTAGAAGAACTTGAAAAAATATAATATCTATTTGTCTGTAATAAAGTAGCTACAATTTTGTTTACAATTTCAAGAATATCTTCATCTGTAAGATTTTTTAAGTTTAATTGTTTTTCATCAATTTCTTTAAAAAACAAGTCAATTACTTCATGCATAAAAGAACCTGTATCTATTGCTTCAATTTTTAATTCATCCTTTTCTTTAAGCTTTAAACCATATGTTAAATGAAATGAAAATGGGCATCTTCTATAATTTTCTAGTCTAGATACACTTGTTTTCATATAATTTCCATATAATTTTTGTATATTTTCATCTGAAATATCTTCTGATTTATTAGAATAATAAATTCCAGATACAGCTTGTGAAAATTTTTTTGAATCTTTTAATGCAAAATATCTAATTATATCTTGCCATTCTTTAGAAATTTCTTTTCCCTCTAAAAATTCTTTATACATATTTAATGCTTCATCAAAAGTTGCACTTAAATTAGTTTTAATAAATCGTCTTTGAACAACATCACTTTCCTCTATTAGATTTGGAAAAATTCTTTTTATTTTTTTTATTAAAATTGAAGGTCTTATAGATTTTCCCTCCTTATCTGAAGAAGAATATGACAAAAATAATTTTTCTTCTGGCAAAGTCAGTGTTCTATAAATATTAAATTGTTCTTCATATAAACTTTCAATAGATGTCTTGGCAAGCTCTATTCCACATTTTGCTATAATTTCCCTATCATTATCATTTAAATAGCCTTCAACTCTACTTGCCTTTGGAAATGTTCCATCATTTATACCTATTATAAAAACTGCTTTTAATTTGTTATTTCTGCTTCTTTGCGTATCTCCTAAAATAACTTGATCCTGAGTCGCAGGAATTTTTCCAAGTTCACAAGCATTTAGTCCAACCTCTAACAAATCTTTATATCTTTCAAAAGTCATTTTTTCATCTTTAAATACTAAACAAATATCTTCTAGAACACTTATTAAAAGTTTATAACTTGTATTATATTCATCAGAAACTTCTATATTATTATATTCTTTTAATTTTTTATCTAATTTTTCTTTTATTTTATTATTAATTAAAAAATTATAAATTTCTTTAGTTATTTGAGTTGCAGTTTTATTTGAAGATACTTTATCTTTAAAATTAATTAAAGGAAAAACAATCTGGCATCTTAAATTTTCTAGCATATCCTGAACATCATTTATTTGCTCATATTCAAATTTTTTATTATAAAATTTGCTACCTTTTATTCCCCATTTTCTACAATAATTCTCAAGTAAATATATATTCTCTTTTTCTATGTCTAATAAACCTATTTTTAAGTAATTAAATATAGAATTGAAAGACCAATTATTAGCAAAAATATCTAACATTGATATTATGAATTTTATTAATATATTTTGATTCAATTCTTTTTTTTCATCAATAAATAATGGTATATCATACTTTTCACAGATTACTTTTGCATCTTCAGAATATTTTTCTATTTCTTCCACAACAATGCCTATATCTCTATAGTGATATCCACAATTTCTAACCAAATTGTGGATATTTTGAGCCACATATTCTATTTCCGAATATGGATTACTTGCTAAAAATAATTTTATATTACTATTTTCTTTATCATATTTTTTTGAAGTGTATAAATTTTCTTCTAAAAATTTTAATTCATCATTTTTTAATCTATATACTTTATCCAAATAAATTTCTTCAATTTCAATTTTATTTTCTTTAGCAATTTCTATTAATTTATTTGCATATTTTTTATTAAAATAAAAAATATCTTTTTCTTGTGATGTTCCCTTTTCTAAGCTGTCAGATGTAATTGTAACAGTAATATTATCACATTGTTTTATAAGTTTTTTAAAAACATCATATTCCTGTGAAGTAAATCCTAAGAATTCATCTATATAAATATACGTATTTTTAAACATATCTGTTTTATCTAAATTATCTGCCAAAATGCTTAAAATATCGTTTTCATCAATAAAATTACTATGCAATTTTTCTTCATATTTTTCATATAAACAAGTTATATCTTTTAATTTTAAATTTGTATATTTATTTTCAGTTTGCAAATTCTTTAATATTTGAACCGAAACATCATGTTTTTTAAATTCAGTAAACATTCTATTTACAGTATCTATATTATTATTAGATTTTCCAAGAAAATTTAAATTTGATTTTTCTTTATCTAATAAATCAAAAATAAGCATATCTTTACCAGCCTTTGAGATATTTGATTTTGAAAATCCTATCTCAGAAAAGACACGATATGCCATTCTACTTAAAGTCAATACTTCTACATCTATTAAACTATTCTTTTTTAATACTTCAAATAATTTTTTTTCAGCAGAAAGGTTACATTGTTCTGGGACAATAAGAAATATTTTCTTATTGTCCATATTTTTATTTATATCATCATAAATATATTTACTTTTTCCAGTACCACTTCTACCATAAACCAATTTTAATTTCATATTAAAAAGTATATTTCCTCCTTTATTTTGGATCATTAATAGTTTTCTTTACTTATTTCTGGGTATTTGAAATAGTATTCTTCTACTATGTTTCCATCCTCAACATGATCCTCAAAAAACACATCTGATCCAACCAAGAAATATTTATATCTAATATTATCTGTAAGTTTTCCATATCCTGATATAACAGGATCATCCCACGTTACATCAACTGCATACCAATTATCATTAATTTTTACATAATTCCATGCATGGCTTTCAGTAGTTCCTGACCTATTTGTGCCAACACCACAAACAATTATACAAGGAATTCCCATCTCATCTAAAATATCTTTAAATGCTCTAGCATATCCTTCACACACAGCCTTTCCATTAATTAAAGAACCATATACATTATATACATTTCTTCCATCAGAGGAATCATATTCTATTGTATCTATTAAATAATCATGAACCTTTTTTATCTGATCTATTACATTATCTGTATTTTCTCTTGCCATATTTATTATATTATTTTTAGCTTGTTCCACTTTATCTATTGCATTATTAGCATCTTCGATATTTAAAAAATCATCTGATAAATAACTTTTTCCATTTCCACCAATAGACACTCTATAAACAGTAGAAAATGGTCGCGTCGTAGTTTCTGTTATTAAGTTGATTTTTGTTATATCAATATAAAATAAATCTGGATTATCAAAAGTCAATGAATTAATAGCTAATTGAAATGCACTATTTAAAACATCTTTCCCATTTTCTTGATGTAATAATTCATCAAAAGTTGTATCAAATTCAGCTGTATACGTTCCAGTTTTTAGCCTGTCTATATTTTGATATAATTTTTCATATATTATTTTTCCATATTCATCTAATTGATCATAATAAAAAGATTTTTCATTTACTTTTATACTATTATTATTATTTGAATTATATTCTTGTACCGAAATTAAAGGATTTACAAAATTATCTAAGCTACTTGATGTGTCCTCATCAACATTAGTATTATTATTTTTTTGATTTGGCACATTATTTTTAGGTATTATTTCATTCGTTATAATTTCGCCTCCAGTAGCAATTACGTTTATTTGAGAATAAAACAATGAAGCGATACTATATTTTTGTGGCACTTGTATAATTCCAAACACATCTAAACAAAAATATATAGTTACAGAAGCAATTAAAATCATTAAAATATTTAAAATAAATGTTATAAATTTATCTTTTTTATTCATTTTTAAGCACCTCTTCCTGATTCTCTCTTCCAATAAAACAAATATTGTTGAGCAATACCAGATAATCCTAAAAACTTTTCCTTTGCTAAAAATTGCAATTCATTTTTATTAACTTTTTCTTCATTTTCATTATGAATATATAATTCATTCATAACTCTTCTAACCCATACATCTATTGGAAAAACATCTAATCTCTTTAAGGAAAACAATAAAATACAATCAGCCACCTTAGGCCCCACTCCATCTAGCTTTAATAATTCATTTCTCATTTGATTAGTATCGTTTAAAGTTTTTAATTTATCAATATCTACTTCTTTATTTAAAATCATTTTAGTTGTATTATATATTCTTTTATCTCTAAATCCCAATCCCATATTTCTCAAGTCTTGAATAGATGCTCTAGAAAGGCTTTCTGGAGTAGGAAACATGTAATATTTTTTGCCTTCGAATTCTATTTCCTCCCCATAATTTTGAGAAATTTTTTCTATTATTTTCTTAATTCTTGGAATATTATTATTAGCAGAAATAATAAAAGATATAATACATTCCCATAAATCTTGATTTAAAATTCTAATTCCATTTCCAAATTTTATACTTTCTTCTAAATAATTATCTATTTTTGATAATTTATTTTTATATTCTAAATAATTTGTATCCAAATCAAAATAATCTCTTATTATTGGTGCAAAGTTACCATGTAATACTTTTCCAGAAAAAACAATTTTATTTTCTTTTGTTTCTACTTTAACAACTGCATTTTTTATTACTCCAATATAAGAACCATCTTCTTGAATATTCCATCTAAAACACTGTCCACATTCAAATATATGAACTAAATTAAATGAATCTTGATTTTCTAATACGTACTTTTCCATAACTTTCCCTTTATATAATATTACTAGTTTATTTTATTATATTTCTAACAAATAATCAATAGAAAATTCATCCTATAAAAAGCAATTTATTGGTATATAAATAAAAATGTGTGCCTAAATGGGCACTTTTTGAAGTATTCATTTGAATACATGGTACAATTATTATGTAAAAAAAATATATAAGTGAGGTATTTATGTATCTAAAACGTTTAAAGGATTTACGTACAGATAATGATTATACTCAAAAGGAAATAGCCGAAATTTTAAATATTGGAAGAACACAATATAATAGGTATGAAAATGGTAAACGTGACATACCTGTTGATTTATTGCGTATTTTAGCAAAGCTATATAACACCAGTATTGATTACCTTGTTAGTGATACAAATATACCTACTAGGTATCCAGAAGCCAAAAATAAATAATTAAAAATTATTTATATGTAACTCTATATTTCTTATTTAGTTTTTATTATGCACCCAAATAAATACATAAACAAAGTATTTGTTTGCATACATGATACAATGACAACATATAATAATAATAGGTGAGGAATTAGATGTATTTAAAGCGTTTAAAAGATTTAAGAGAAGATAATGATTTAACACAAGTTGCTGTGGCAAAAATTCTTAAAATAACAAGACCACAGTATAGTTTATATGAAACAGGAAAAAGAGATATTCCAATTGATTTACTACGCATTTTAGCTAAAAAAGTATACAAAACTAGTATTGACTATTTAGTTGGAGATACTGATATACCAGATCGATATCCAGAAAGTAAGAGCATAAAATTATAAAAATGTCAATAGCAAAAACCTTATTGTAAAATCTTTTCTCAATATATATAATTTATATATATAAAGTAGAAAGGATTTTTTTATGTATAAAAGAATTAAAAAATTAAGAGAAAAATATAATTTAACACAAAAAGATATCTCTGAAAAGCTAGAAATATCTATAAAACTATATGCAATTTACGAATCTGGAAAAAGAAATATTCCAGTATCTATACTATCAAAAATCGCAAAAATATATAATACTAGTATAGATTTTCTTATAGGAGATACAGATGAAATAACTCCACATAGATAATTATTTAAACCCTAAACCATATACTTCTCTTGCATCAGTAATTATAATAAAAGAATTAGAATCAATTTTTTTAGCAATAGATTTTATTATATCAACATCTCTTCTTTTGGACACACACATTAAAACCATTTTATTTTTATGACTAAAGCTACCTTTTCCATATAATCCAGTAGCACCTCTATCTAATTGCTTATTAATTACAGTTTCAATCTCATCATATTTATCTGAAATTATATATATTATTTTACAAAAATTTATACCTTCAAAAATTATATCAATCATTTTGCCTGTAATTAAAATTGCAATAGCAGAATAAAGTCCTATTTCTAATTCTCGAAAAGCAATTAAATTAGAACCTATAACAATTATATCTATAAAAATAATTATATTACTCATTTTCATGTTAATATTATAATTTTTTGCAATACTTGCAATTAAATCTGTTCCACCTGTTGAAGTATTTGCTTTTAAAACTAATGCTAAACCTATACCTATAAGAACTCCGCCATAAATACTTGCTAAAAATCTATCTGAAAGCATAATATTTATTTTTTCAAATAAGTTAATAAATTGTGAATATAATAATGTTGCTATAAAAGTTTTAATAGTAAATTTTATTCCATTCTTAAAAAATGCTATTATAAATAAAGGAATATTCAAAGCTATTATTGTTGTACCTAATTGTATATGAAAAAAATAATATACAATAGTTGCTATACCTGCAAATCCTCCACTTGATAATTGATTTGGAAGCAAAAAACATGATGTTCCAAAAGCAGCTAAACTACAACCTAAAATTATTAATATTGCATCATAAAAAAAACTAAAAACCTTCATACAATTAGTATCAATGTTTTTAGTTTTTTTATACTACTTTTTTACTTTTTCTTTGTCATCTAAAAAGTCTTTATATTTTTTAGAAATAATTACATCAATTTTATTTTCAGGATGTTTAATATCTTGTTTTATAACAACATCTACATCATACATTTCTTTCAATTTTAATATATTTTCTCTCTTATACCCAACTACATTATTTACACTTTGTGGATTTACTACTATTTCAACTTCTTTAACTTTTGTATTAAATTTCTTAATTTTATCAACAATTATATCATAATATATTGACGATTCTACAAGTTGTCTAAATGTTTCATGATATGGACCTGCAACGACTTCGCTATTTATATTAGTTGGAGAACATATTGAATCTGTATTTTGAAGTCCAATTCTTATAATATTTATCTTTTTTCTTCCAAATAAATAGCATAATTCCTTACACCTATCTATTGCTTGATTTAATGTTAAAGGCTCATACTCTCCCTTTTTGTATTCCTCTTCAAGTTCCGTGGATTTAATAACAAGAACTGGATAAATTCTAACAATTTTAGGTTTTAATTTTATTAATGCTTTTGCAGTTTCTATATCATCTTGTTCTGTACTTTCTGGCAAACCTATCATCATTTGATGTCCTAATGTAAAACCGTATCTTCTAATTAACTTTGATGCTTTTACTACATCTTGATATGTATGTCCTCTTTTACACCTTTTTAAGATATAATCATTTGTTGATTGTACTCCAAGTTCTATAGTTTTTACTTTATATTTTTTTAATCTTTTTAATGTTTTTTTATCAATATAATCAGGTCTTGTAGAAATTCGTATTCCATCTATTTTTTTATCTTTTATATAATCATATGCTGCACTTAAAAGTTTTTCTTGCACTTCTGGTTCAATTCCAGTAAAACTGCCACCATAAAATGCAACTTCTTTATAGGAATTTTTCTCCTTAAAATTACTTAAATAAAAATCTATTGTATCTCTTACATCATTTTCTGTTACATTCTTCATTTGTCCACTAATTTTCCTTTGGTTACAAAATGTACAATCATTAGGACATCCCAAATGTGGAACAAATATTGGAATTATATATTTTCTTTTTCTCACAACGTACCTCCTATCTAATTAACTCTATTGCCTTTCTTGCAGCCTCCATTTCTGCAATTTTTTTGCTTCTTCCACTTCCGATAGCAAGTTTTTTTCCGTCACATTCAACCTCTGCTGTAAAAGTTTTATTATGATCAGGTCCATCTTCTTTTATAATATTATATTTTATTTGAACTTCACCATGTATCTGTAACATTTCTTGTAATACAGTTTTATAATCTTTAACACCAACATTTTGGCTTGCATATTCAACTGCATCTTTTATATTATTAATTATAAATTCTTGTACAACATTTATATCATTAGAATCTATATATATAGCTGCTATAATTGCCTCTACTGTATCTGCAAGTATTGCCTTTTTATTTGTATTAGTAGATATTTCACTTTTTCCTAAGTATAAGAAATCACTAAAATTATGCTTTAATGCTATTTTGTATAAGCTATCTTCACAAACAGCATAAGCTCTAACTTTAGTCATTTCTCCTTCTGATAAATTCTTAAAATTTTCAAATAGGTATTTACTACTTATAAATTCTAAAATACTATCACCTAAGTATTCTAATCTTTCATAACTCTCAACATTATTTTCATATGCATAAGAAGTATGTGTTAGCGCTTTTTCTAATAAATTAATATTTTTAAATTTATAACCTATATCATTTTGAAAAACATCTAAATTTTTCTCCACATTTTCACCTCCTAATAATGTTATTATTTTATAATTATTTAATATTATTTACAAGTAATTTAAATAAAATAATACATAAATGATAATGTATTGTAAAAAAAAGAAAGGTTTACACCTTTCAATCTTTTACATATTTTATTGAGCATTTTCTTTGATATATTCAACAACATCTCCAACTGTAACTACTTTTTCAGCATCAGAATCTGGAATTTCCATGTCAAATTCTTCTTCTAAAGCCATAACTAATTCTACTATGTCTAAAGAATCTGCACCTAAATCATCTATAAAAGATGATTCCATCTCTACTGAATTTTCAGTAACTCCTAATTGTTCAACAATTATTGCTTTTACTTTTTCAAATACTTCATCTGTATTCATAAAGTTACACCTCCTTTTTTAGTTACTAAATTTTATATTCTAGTTTTATTATATGTTTAATAAAAAGTCAAGTATTTTCTACTTTTTTTCAAATTCTTCTTTTAGTTTTTCTACAGCTTTACTTTTTACAAAGTTTTCAGCCTGTTTTATTGTAAAATAAAATAAATAATCATCGCTACTACCATGAGCTTTTACAACTGGTTTCTTTACTCCTAAAAATAATGCTCCACCATATTCTTTATAATCCATTGTTTTTGAAAACCTTTTTATTGCTGGCAAGCAAGGAATAGATCCTAATGTTGTAAATATATTTCTTTTTAAACTTTCTGTAAGATTTCTTTTTACTAATTTTCCTAATCCTTCAGTTGTTTTTAAAAAAACATTACCAGTAAAACCATCTGTTATAACACTATCTACTTCTCCTGAGAAACAATCTCTTCCTTCAATATTTCCAATAAAATTTACTCCATATTCACTACTATGTTCTTTTAACAAGTTATATGTTTCTTTAACTAAATCATTTCCTTTAGTTTCTTCTGTTCCAATATTTAATAAACCAACTCTAGGATTTTCAATTCCAAATGTACTTTTTAAATATATTGTTGACATCTGAGCAAATTGAATAAGGTTAATTGGTTTACAATTCGTATTAGCTCCAGCATCCATTAACATAAAACTACTTTTATAAGCTGGCAACATTGGCGCAATTGCAGGTCTATCTATACCTTTTATTCTTCCTATTAAAAGTGTTGCCCCTGTTAATAATGCCCCTGAATTTCCGGCAGATATAAATACATCACCCTCATCGTTTTTAAGCATTCCAAAACCGACAACCATTGAAGAGTCTTTTTTATGTTTAATAGCAACAGTAGGAACATCTTCCATTTCTATTGTTTCATTTGTATGTTTTATTGATATTTTATTTGTTATATCTGTTATTTTATCTTTCCCATAAAATTCTTTTACTTTTGAATTTATTATTTCTTCATTTCCAATTAAAATAATTTCAGATTCTATTTCTTCTGCTGCTCGTACTGCTCCCTTAATTACAGCATCTGGTGCATTATCTCCTCCCATTGCATCTAATAGTATTTTCAATCTCTTACCTCCAAAAATTTATATTAGACATTATTATTTTAAGTTCTTTATATAAAAAAATCAATAGTTTTTATATAATTTGACCAAAAGTTCAGTTATAAAAATTATATGTATTTGTTCTTATATATATGAAAACTTATAATTATTTAAAAATTCTTCTGAAGTTAATATATTTTTAGCTTTAATTTTCTTAGAAATTTCTTCAATATTTTCACATATAACTACAGTGTCATTTTCTGTAACATTTTCAATAAAATCATTTCTATCACTATAATATTCTATATAAATATTATTTTTATATGACTTTTTTGCTAGTTCACGATGATTTTTTTGATATTTTAATGAACCTATATAAGCTTTCAAAAATCCATAAGAATTATATTGAATATCTTTTTTTACAAGCGCTTTAACATTATCATATTCAAAATAATCACCAATATAAACTATTTTGTCATACTTATCCTCATTTTCTTTTAAATGTTCATCCCATTTTTCTATTATAATACTATAATTATTAATTATTTTAAACTCATCTTTTAACACAAGATTAATTAATTCTACTATCACAGTTCTTGCAAGATCACATCCATCACCATAAAAATCAACTTTATTATTAAAATAGATAGAAGTAATTATAATATTTATAGTAGCTTCTAGACTTCCATTATATATTATTGCTATATTTTTATTGTTTTCTTCATTTATTTTTTCATTAACTATATCATCTTCAACTCTTTTGATTTCTTTTATACATTCATCAAAAGAAAGCATATAACCATTTTCTAATTCTTGCTGAAAAACTTCTTCAATTGTTTTCTTATTTTCATTAAAACTATTTTTTATTTCTAAAATTATTTGTTTAAACCTATTTATATCCATAAAATTTCCTCTTTTGTTTGAAATTTAACTTAATGACTTTTGCTTATTTTTTGCATAATTAGCTGCTATCTTGGCTTTCCATTGTTCAGTATTACTTCTTACAAATTGTATTTCAGGATTAACCAATCTCATTTTACTTTCTGTTTTTCTAACCCAATCCATTGCATGAAAAGATCTATAAACATATTTTGAATTAATTAATTCTTGTTTATTTTTGCTTTGCGCAAAATCTCTTGCAAGTCCTATTGGCATAATATAAGTTGCATTATTAACAGCAGGTATTAATTCACCATCTTTATTTTTCTTATAAACTATTTTTCCTTTATTATCTCTTGTTACTTCAAAAAATTTTTCTAAAACAGCTATTCTTTTTTCTGGAATTACAAGTAATTCATAGCCATCTAAAGAATTAGAACGTCTTCTTAAATCTTCATCAGCTTCTGATACTGCAAACTCTCCATTAATTAATATTCTTTTAACAGTACCAATACTTTCAAAATAATCAAATCTTAAGTCTGGATCAATTGATAAAGTTGATTTTTTATAAACTTCATCAGTAGGTTTTCTTTTAAAATCAATCTTACCGGTTACAGCATCACTTATTATTTCATTAGTATCAAAATCTTCCCTAATTTTTTTATAATATTCTTTTTGTTCCTGATCAATAACACCCTTTTCAAGTAAAGCATCCAAAAATTCCATTGCTTCACTATATGTAAAAATATCGTGTGTTAATATTTCGCCCAATTGTTTTTTAGTATCTACCATATTAGCTATGCTGTTATAAAAAATTTTAAGAAAACTTTCTTCTCTATTAGAGAGTGATTTCTTTAATGTTTCAATATCTGTTTCACCAATTAAATATATTAACAATTTTGTTTCAATTGATTCATTTTTTCTTTTTAGCACTTCATCAAAATTCTTTGCTTTAAAAACTTTATTTAGCAATTCTGATTTTTCAAATATTCCCTCTTTAAAAAGAATTAGATTCATTTCTTTAGAAACATGTTTTAAAACTTGTTGCTTTGATAAAATCCTTTTTTGTAGTAATTCTTCAATTTTCTGATTAGAAAAGAAAAGGTATAATTGTTTTTCATCACAAACTTTTTCAAAAAAATTTAGGTCAAAAGTAAAACTGGAATTTTTAGCATTAGTTCCTCTACCGACATAAACTCCTGAAACATTAATATTTTTATTCTTTTTGATTTGTTCTTGCAACATTCTATATGCAATAAAAATTCCTTCTACAAGAGATTGTTTAAAAAGTAAATCATCTATTGGTTTATATTCATCTGAATCTTTACTTTTTCCAACTAATTTACCTTTATCTGCAATAACAATATCACCATTTCTATATACAATTTCTTCTTTTTTACCATTTTCTATTTTAGTCACATAAAATACTGCTAATCCTGCTAAAAACAATAATAGCTTTTCTGTATCAACTTTTTTTTCATTTGCTAAAAGAACATCTTCTAATGCTTTTCCATACAAGCTCGTAACCATACAATCACTATCTTTTTTAAAGTCCCTTTCTTCAAAAAGGCCTTCACCTGTAGCATCTTCATTAGTTTTAGATACATTCGAAAATATTTTATCTATTTTTTCAGAATTATATAAATTTGCAAGTATTTCATAATCACTTCTTTTGGTTACAAAATTTCCAAATTCTTGAGCTTCTATATAAAATGAAAGTGGTTGTATATTTAATATATCTTTTAAACTTAATTTTGACATAACTTCTCCTTTATTTTATATTTTATATTAATATAATTTAATTATCAATATATTTTATAATATTATTTTTAAAAAAGAAAAATTTTAAATGGCAAAAAATAAAGCTTTTAGGAAATCCTAAAAGCTTTATCTTATATTTTATTATTCAATAATATCAGATACTACACCAGAACCTACTGTTCTACCACCTTCACGAATAGCGAATCTTAATCCTTTTTCTATAGCGATTGGTGTAATTAATTCTATTGTCATAGAAACATTATCACCTGGCATTACCATTTCAACACCTGCTGGTAAATCAATAACACCTGTAACGTCTGTTGTTCTGAAATAGAATTG
>CANROH010000012.1 GCA_947632185.1 uncultured Clostridia bacterium | reverse complement strand
TTTTAATATATTATTATCAAAAAGAAAAGACTGTTGGCAAAAATTTTTAAATAACTTTGTCAACAGTCTGAAAATAATCGTATGTAATACGATTATTTTATTGTATTTAATTTTTTTGCTAAATTTGATTTTTTTCTTGAAGCAGTGTTTGCTTTTATAACACCTTTTGTACAAGCTTGATCAACTTTTTTAACAGCATCTTTGAAAGCTATTTCAGCTTTTGATTTATCTCCTTCTGTTACTGCAACTTCGAAATTTTTAACAGCTGTTTTGTAAGCAGATTTTATCATATTATTTTGTAATGTTTTTTTCTCAATAACACTAACTCTTTTAATAGCTGATTTTATATTTGGCATCTGTATTTGCACCTCCTCTTAAGCTTATAAGTAAATTTTACTTCAAATATTTTAACATGAATATATATAAAAATCAAGTGTTTTATTTAAAAAAGTAACTTATATTATAATTGAAGTGATTAAATATGATATTTCACATAATTTTCACAATTAGATATTATAATTACGCCGTAATCGTAATATTTTTTAGTTATTAAAATTGTTAATGTAATGTCTTGTATTATTGTGATTTCTATGATATATTATTGACAAATTAAGGCGAAGGAGTAAGAAATATGATAGCTTTAGGTTGTGATCATGGCGGTTATAAAATGAAAGAAGAGATAAAAAAATATTTGGAAGAACTTGGAATAGAATATAAAGATTTTGGAACATATAGTGAGGAAAGAACAGATTACGCAATTTATGCTGAAAAAGTAGCAACATCTATTCAAAAAGGAGAATGTGAAACTGGAATTCTTATTTGTAAATCAGGATTTGGAATGACAATTGTTGCAAATAAATTTAAAGGAATTAGATGTGCAGCTTGCTATAGTGAGGAAGTAGCAAAACAAGCTAAGGAGCATTCAAATATTAATATATTAGCATTGCCTGCTAATTATATAAATGTAAGCACAGCGGTAAAAATAATAAGAACATGGATTGCTTCAGAATTTTTAGGCGGAAGATATGCAGAGAGATTACAAATGATAGAAGAAATTGAAAATAAAAATATGAAATAAGGGAGTTAGCATTTATGTGGGGAGATATAGCAATAGCTTTTTTGATTGCATTTTTAATGACCTTTATGGCAACGCCACATACGATAAATTTAGCAAAAAAATTAGGGGCAATTGATACACCAAAAGACGAAAGACGTATTAATAAAGTAGATATGCCAAGGCTGGGTGGATTGGCTGTAATAGCTGGATTTTTTGTTTCTATTATTTATTTACTAATAACTATGACTGTAGAAAATAAAATAGATTTAATGCAAGATGATTATGCTACAAAATTAGTTGGTTTTGTAATAGGTGCACTTATAATTGGTATAGTTTGTTTTATTGATGATGTAAAAGGCGTACCTGCATTAGGAAAACTTTGTGCTCAAATTATATCAGCACTTGTGGTAATTAAATTTGGAATAAAAATTGATACACTTGATATACCTTTTTTTAATATTAATAGTGGAAATGATGTGTTTTTTGTAATATTAACTTTACTTTGGATAGTTGGTATAACAAATTCTATGAATTTAATAGATGGACTGGATGGTTTATCTACTGGAATATCTTTAATTTCATGTTTATCATTGATTATAATATTTTCATTAAATGGTTCTCCATTAATATCAATTATATTAATAACTGCTTTAGGTGGAGCGTTATGTGGATTTTTGCCATATAATTTTAATCCAGCTAAAACTTTTATAGGGGATACAGGCTCAAATTTTTTAGGGTATTGTTTAT
The DNA here is from genome assembly GCA_947632185.1 of uncultured Clostridia bacterium. GTDB lineage: Bacteria > Bacillota > Clostridia > TANB77 > CAG-508 > Scatovivens. Next base: position 29,300 of record CANROH010000012.1, on the reverse strand, counting down.
CAATAATATCAATTTTAGGTATAGCAAAAACATATACTGCTTTTGTAATTGTTGCACCACTATTGGTATTAGCTTTACCGATATTTGACACCTTATTTGCTATTGTGAGAAGAATCGTACATGGAAAGTCACTAAAAGCTGTTATACAAGCAGATAGTGGCCACTTACATCATAAGATGATTGAAAAAGGATTTACTCAAAAGCAAGCTGTTTTAATTCTTTATGGAATTAGTGCTATATTAGGAATGTTTGCTATTATTCTTATGGATAGTGGAATTTGGAAGGCTTTATCATTTGCTATTATAATTTTTATAATTATTGCTATGGGATATAAGGAATTTTTCAAGCAAAGATTATTAGGAGATATGTCAGAAGAACAAAAAAAAGAAAAATAAAAATAGTGTTATAAATAAGTGCCAAGTAGATTGTTATCTACTTGGCTTTTTTAACTGACTTATATTGAATTTAGAGTAAAAATATTATATAATATTTATGTTAGAATAATCTAGGAGGAAAATATGAAAAAAGTAGGTATTATAACAATATTTGATGAAAATAATTATGGAAATAGATTACAAAATTATGCAGTACAAGAAACTTTAAAGAAAATGGGGTTTGATGTTGAAACTATAAAATATAATATAGATTACACACTTTCAATAGTAAAACCAGGAAAGAGATTAGATTGTTTTAGAGAATTTAATAAATTAATAAATTTTGCACCTGATGAATTAATAATGAGCCAAAATAGTAAAATAGAGGCAGATTTAAATAACAGATATGATTATGTTGTAGTTGGTAGTGATCAAATATGGAATTATGCTTATAAAGCTCTATTTTCTGATAAAGTATATGCAAGTTTTGTTGATAAAGAAAAAAGAGTTTCACTTTCTGCAAGTATTGGAGTTAATTTCTTACCACAAATAAAAGAAAGATATGAAATAAGTAAGAAATATTTAAAAGAAATGCATGCAATTTCAGTAAGAGAATTTGCTGGAAAAGAACTTGTTAAGCAGATTTCAGGAAGAGAAGATGTTGAGGTTTTAGTAGATCCAACAATGCTTCTTACAAATGAAACATGGAGTAAATTAGCAAATAAACCAGATATGATAGATGAAAATGAAAACTATATTTTAAAATATTTCTTAGGCGAAGAAGAGGAAAATAATAAAGCTTTAGAAGAATTTGCTAAAAAGCATAATTATAAAATAATTGATATAGTGAGTAAAGATAGTAAATATCGTGATATTGGACCAAGAGAATTTTTGTATTTAGAGAAAAATGCTAAATTAGTAGTTACAGATTCTTATCACTCTTGTATTTTTGCTCTTTTATTTCATACACCTTTTATAATTTATAAAAGAAGTGAAAAAGATGAAAATAATATGTATTCAAGAATGGAAACTCTAATGCAGAAATTTGATATAGATAATAGTTATACAGGAAAATTAGATGATTCTGTTTTTAATGTAAATTCAGAAAAAATAGAAGAAAAGCTTTTATTTGAAAGAGAAAAAGCTAAAAAATTTTTAGAAAGGTCATTAAAAATATGATTGAAGAATTTAAAGATTATTGTACAGGATGTAGAGCTTGCGAAAAACTATGTCCTAAAGGGGCAATAACTATGGAAAGAGATTATAAAGGATTTCTTTATCCAAAAGTTAATTATGATAAATGTGTAAAATGTGGTCTTTGTAAAAACAGATGTCCTATAAATAATAAAGAAGTATATAAAGAAAAAAAAGCATATGCAGCATACAATAAAGATGAGAAAATTAGAATGGAAAGTACTTCTGGAGGAATATTTACATTATTTGCAGAAAATATTATTGATAAAAAAGGTGTTGTTTTTGGAGCTGCTTTTAATGAAGATTTGCAAGTTGAACATATTAGAGTTGAAAATAAATCAGATTTGAATAAATTAAGAACATCAAAATATGTTCAAAGTGATACTAAAGATACATATGTTGAAGCAAAAGAGTTATTGGAAAATGGAAGATTAGTTTATTTTTCAGGTGCTCCTTGTCAAATTGAAGGATTAAAAGCTTATCTTGGTAAAGATTATGAAAATTTAATTTTGCAAGATATAATATGTCATGGAGTTCCTTCTCCAAAGGTTTGGAAAGCATATTTAGATAGTAAGAAACAAAAAATAAACAGTGTTAATTTTAGAAATAAAGAAAAATCTTCTTGGGAAAATTACCAAATGAAAATTACATATGAAAATGATGTTGAATATATAGATAGAAAAATAAATCCTTATATGATTTTATTTTTAAAAAATTCAAGCTTAAGAGAATCTTGTTATAATTGTAAATTTAAGAAAGAAAATAGAGAGTCAGATATAACTTTAGCGGATTTTTGGGGAATAAATAAAATAGATGAAACAATGAATGATGGAAAAGGAACATCACTTCTTTTAATCAATTCAGAAAAAGGAAATAAATTACTTGAAGAAATTTCAGATAAAATAGTAAAAAAAGAAGTTGATTTTAAAACGGCAATAGAAAATAATTTAAGTATGATTCGTTCATGTAGAAAAGGCGACAAATATGATGAAATATCTAATTTAATAAGAGAAGGAAGAGAAGAAGAAATATTTAAGGAGAATGATAAAAATGGATAAAATAAATATACTTATGTCTGTAAATAAAAAGTTCTTAGAGTATATTGAAGAATTAATAACATCACTTATTTATTATAGTAGTAGACAAATAAATATATATTTAATGTATATTGAAAATGAATTAGATAAAGATAATATAGAACATATAAAAAATTTTGTTTTAAATACAAAAAAAGCTGAGCTTATACCAATAAAATTTGATGCAAGACAATTAGAGGGGGCTCCTGTAACAGATAATTGTGGAGCGTTTTTCGGATTAGAGGCTTATAGTAGATTGTTTTCAGCATTTAATCTTCCAGATAATGTTGAAAAAGTATTATATTTAGATGCTGATATGATTTGTACAGGTGATATTTCAGAATTATATAATCAAGAATTTGATGGAAAAACATGGATAGCTTGTAAAGATTTAGGAATTAAATCACAAGACTTAAATAGACTAGATTTACCAGAAAATTATGAATATATAAATTCTGGTATGTTGCTTTTAAATACAAAGAAATATAAAGAAAATTATACAGCTCAAGATATATTTAAATTAATTAAAGATAATGAAAAATATTTAAAATATCCAGATCAAGATTTTATAAATAAGTTTTTTAAAGATGATATAAAAATTATAGATAATAAATATAATTTAATCGCAAAAGATGTTAGATATAAATCTTTAAAAGAAAAGCCATTAATCATACATTATGCAGGATCTGTAAAACCTTGGGATGATAATGTTTCGAGATTTGAAGAAGAATATTTAAAACCATATTATGAAGCATTAGAGTTTCAGGGAGAATATAAAAAAGAAAAGTTGAAAACTTTAATTGAAAAGCATAAAAATAATGGATATAGAGATTAATATCGAGATGACAAATTTTATAATTTGTCATCTTTTAATAAATAAAAATTAATTTGAAATTATAGAATTAAATTTATTTGAAATACTTGAAATAATGCATAGTTTGACAATTTATATTAAAATATAGTATAATACACACATCGAGGTTGAAATTTTTTATGTATTATAATTGGAAAGAACAAACTAATACAGAAGAATTAAAAATAGTATGTAATTTAATTAGAAATGGAGAACTTGTAATTTTCCCTACAGAGACCGTATATGGAATAGGAGCAAATGCTTTAGATCCTTTAGCAGTGGGAAAAATATTTGTTGCAAAAGGAAGACCATCTGATAATCCATTGATAGTTCATATAGCAGATAAAAGAAAAATAGAAGAAGTAGCACAAGATATTAGTCCTATTGAACAGAAATTAATTGATAATTTTATGCCAGGTCCATTTACCTTAATATTGAAAAGAAAAGATAATATACCAGATATAGTAACTGCTGGTTTAGAAACTGTTGCAATAAGAATGCCAAGTAACATAATTGCAAGAGGAATAATAACTTTTTCAGGTGTTCCAATAGCTGCTCCAAGTGCTAATATTTCAGGAAAGCCAAGTGGAACTAAAATAGAAGATATTAGAAAAGAATTAGAAGGAAAAGTCTCAGCAATTGTAGATGGTGGTGAAACTGAAATTGGAATAGAATCTACAGTAGTAAAAGTAATAAATGATGTTCCAGTAATATTAAGACCAGGAAAAATTACACCAGAAGATATAAAAAAAGTTGTTGGAAATGTAAGAATAGATAAAAAAGTTTTTGAAGAAATTAATGATAGCGAGAATGTAGAAAGCCCAGGAATGAAATATAAACATTATGCTCCAGAAAGCCCTTGTAAATTAATTAATTGTGAAGATGAATTGGATCAAATTTTTTACATAAATAAATTTGTAAAAGAATATGACAATAAAGCAGTTGTTATTGGATTTTCAGAACATAAAGAGAGAATTTTTACAAAAGATAATAATTTTATAGATATAGGATCGAAAGATGATTTAGATAATATTGCAAAAAATATATATTCAGCATTAAGAAAAGCTGATGCTTTAAAGCCACCTGTAATTTTTATAGAAGGAGTAAAAAAACAGGGAATCGGAATCGCAATAATGAATAGACTTATGAGAACTTGTGAGTATAACATTTTTGAAAAGTAATTAGCAAGTATTTTATTGTCTAGGAAGGAAATTTATGAAAAAAGAGATAAACTTTGGGATTGGTTTTATAACTGGTAGACCCAATATTTGTAATATTATAAATAATTATTATAAATATCTTTTAGAGCAGGCAGAACAATTAGATGTAAAAATTAATTTTACAATTTTTATTTTGTTTGATTTAACATATCAATTTACAACAAGAATAGATTTTTATGGGGTTTTACCGGAAGTTTATAAAAATATTAATATAAAATATATTACACCAGAAGCAATAGATGAAGATAAAAAGAAAATTATTTCAAAATATGATATTTCTAAAGAAGATGCCAATCTCCTTTTAGGAAAAGGTTATGCAAAAGCAAGAAATACAATACTTTATTATGCTTTAAAAAGAAATATGGATTATTTATTATTTTGGGATGATGATGAATATCCATTGGCTTGTGTGAAAACAGGAAAAGGAATTGATTGGATTAAACAAGCAGACATAATAGAACATTTAAAATACATCGAAAATGCAGATGTTACTATGGGATACAGATGTGGATCTATGGCTCCAATTCCATATATTGAATATGATGAAAACATTACGGAAGATGATTACAAAAAATTTATAGATGCACTAGAAAACGAAGTAATGAATTGGGAAAAAGCCAAAAAATCTAGAGATGATAATTCTTCAATGATAGAATATGCTCAAAAAGATATAGCAGAACATATTGAAAAACCAAAATATTTGGAAAGCGTAGGAAAAAAATCTTTTGTACTTGGATCTGGAATTTGTTTAAATTTAAGACATTTAGATAAAATACCTGCATTTTATAATCCACCAGGGGCTAGAGGTGAAGACACATTTTTCTCTTGTGCCTTAGGATTAAAGGATGCTAAAGTTTTAAATGTCCCAACATATCATTTTCATGATTGCTTTTTAAAATATACATTTTTAATGAAAGAAAGATATCCAAAAGTATTGAGAAGGATATCATTAGATGATAATGGAATTGAACAAAGATTTTTGAAAACAACGATAGGTTGGACAAAATACAAGCCATTATTATATTATTTAACGGATAAAGAAAATTATAGAAAAATAATAAATAATACCAAGAAAAATTTTGAAGAAAGCATTCCAAAAATAAATACAGCATTTGAAACTTGTAATTTTGAATGTTTAATTCCAGAATTAGAAGATTATGATAAGAATGTAAAAAAACATTATAAAGAATTTATACGAACAACGGAAGTATGGGATGACCTTAAAAATAAAATTAAACAAGAAATAAAATAGTTAAGAAAGCTCAATTAATATATTTCTATTAATTGAGCTTTTCTCTATTATAAAAATTATTAAAGTATTTCGATAATAAGTTTTACTTTATATAATCTTGTAATTATTGATATTTTGACATATAATATAAGCATTAAAGGAGAGAAGAGAATGTATTTAATAGTAGGACTTGGAAACCCAGAAGAAGAATATTCAAAAACAAGACATAATATGGGGTTTAATGTTATAAATAAAATCGCAGAAAAATACAGTATAGAAGTAAACAAATCAAAATTTAAGGGATTATTAGGAACAGGGACAATAGAAAATGAAAAGGTCATACTTTTAAAGCCACAAACATATATGAACTTAAGTGGTGAATCAATATTAGAGGTTATGAACTTTTATAAAATTACAAATGATGAATTGATAATAATTTATGATGATATAGATATAAACCCTGGAAATATAAGAATTAGGAAATCTGGTTCAGCGGGTACTCATAATGGTATGAAATCAGTAGTAAATTGCTTAAATACAGAAGATTTTTGCAGGATAAGAGTCGGAATTGGTAAACCAAAAGATAATACTGATATGATATCTTATGTAATTGGACATATACCAAAAGAAGAACAAGAAAGTTTAAATAAAGGTGCGGAACTTGCAGAAGAGGCTGTTATTGAAATTATTAAAAATAATGTAGATTCAGCTATGAATAAATTTAATGTAAAGAAAGATTTTTAAATGAAAGAGTTAATAATAATAAGTAAAGATGAAAATAGAAAAATAATTGCATTAGTTGAAGATGGAGAACTTGTTGAAAAATATGAAGAAGACGAAACCAACAAATCTATCGAAGGCAATATTTATATAGGTAAAGTTCAAAATGTTTTAAAAGGTTTACAATCAGCATTTGTAAATATAGGTGAAAAAAGAACTGCATTTATACATGCAAAAGATATATTGCCTAAAATAGATATAACTAAATGCGAAGAAGTAGAACCAAAGGATATAACAGAATTAGTAAAGCCTGGAGATCCTATTGTTGTTGAAGTAAAAAGAGAGTCAATGGATAAGAAAGGACCAAGACTTTCAACACATATAAATTTAAGTAATAGATTTACAGTGTTAATGCCAAATACTGATTTTATAACTGTTTCACAAAAAATAGAAAATGAAGAAGAAAAAGAACGTCTTAAAAATATAGTAAAAAAATATTTACCTAAAGACAGTGGAGCAATAATAAGAACAGTTGCAGAAAATGCTTCAGAAAAAGATATAAAAGAAGATATTTTAAAAAATATTGAAAAATGGGAAAATATTAAAAATACTCCTTTAGAAAAAATACCACAAAAAGTATATGATAAAGGTGGAATTTTAAAGAAGACTATTGTAGATTTAGTTGATAATAAACTTGAGAAAGTTATATTAAGTAATAAAGATGATTTAAATAAAATACAAAATATTTTAAATGAAATAGGTGCTAATATAGAGATTGAAGTTGATGAAAATGTATTATACAAATATTCTTTAGATAAACAGTTACTATCTACAGAAAGTAATAAAATTTGGCTGAAAAGTGGTGCATTTATAACTATTGATAAAACTGAGGCATTAGTTGCAATAGACGTAAATTCTGGAAAATATATAGGTAAAAAAAATTTAGAGGATACTGTAACATCCGTTAATATTGAAGCAGCAAAAGAAATTTCAAAACAGTTAAGATTAAGGGATATTAGTGGCATAATAATAGTGGATTTTATAGATATGCAAAAAGAGGAAGATAAAAAAGCTGTTATTAATGAAATTATGAAAAATAGTAAAAAAGATAGGTCAAAGGTTCAAATTGAAGAATTTACAAAATTAAATTTGATGGAAATTACAAGAAAACATATTAATAGTAAAAAATAATAGTAAATAAAATATATTAATATGTTTTTAATAAATGTGAAGCCATAAATTAAAATTTATATTTTATTGTAAAAAAGTATTAGTTAATATATAATAATAAAAAATTTATAAAGAAGGAGAGCTATTATAAGTAATAGCAAATATGTGTTATGTCAACAATATTATCTTATTTAGTTGCAATTGCTATTTTAATCATTTTTTTAAAATTAATTTCTTTACCATTTAGAATAATCATAAGATTTATTATTAATTCTATTATAGGTGGTATTATTTTAGTAATATGTTCTTATTTTGGAATTGGTATTGCAATAGAATGGTGGACTGTAGTTTTAACAGGATTATTTGGAATTCCAGGTTTGGTTATTGCAGTTATAATTACGATATTAATGTAGGAGTAAATAATGAAAGTAGGATTTATATCACTTCGGATGTACTAAAAATCTTGTAGATACAGAAATGTGTATTGGATTATTTAAAAAAAATAAATTTGAAATTGTAAATGATCCAAAACAAGCAGAAATTATTATTATAAATACTTGCGGTTTTATTGAATCAGCTAAGCAAGAAGCAATTAATACAATTCTAGAAATGGCTCAATTTAAAAAGCAAGGAAAATGTAAATACTTAATTGCAATGGGATGTTTAGTTCAAAGATATAAAAAAGAATTAGAAAAATCTATTCCGGAAGTAGATTTATTTTTAAGCATTGATGAATATGAAAACCTTTGGGGAAAAATTTCAAAATTAATAAATAAAGAAGTAAAATCAAAAAATACTTTAGAATATTTAGATAGAATTATTTCTAGTGGTGATACTACAGCATATTTAAAGATTGCCGAGGGTTGTAGTAACAATTGTACATATTGTGCAATTCCTTATATAAGAGGACCATATGTTAGTAGAAAAATGGAAGATATATTAATTGAAGCTGAAAAACTTGCAAAATCCGGTATAAAAGAGTTAATAGTTATAGCGCAAGACACCACTAAATATGGTGTAGATATCTATGGAAAACCTGTTTTAGCTGAACTTCTTGAAAAACTTTGTAAAATTGATGGATTAAAATGGATTAGATTTTTATATGCATACCCTGAAAGTATTACTGATGAATTAATTGATGTTGTGAGAAGAAATGATAAAATTTGCAATTATTTTGATATTCCTTTGCAACATTTTTCTGATAAAATTTTAAAAAGAATGAATAGAAAAAGTGATAGTAAGTCAATAAAAAACATAATTGAAAAAATTAGGAAAAAAATTCCAGATGTTATATTAAGAACTACTATGATAGTTGGATTTCCAGGAGAAACTGAAGAAGATTTTTTTGAATTGTATGAATTTATAAATGAGATTAAATTTGAAAAATTAGGTGTTTTTAAATATTCTAAAGAAGATGGAACGCCAGCAAGTAGAATACCTCAGCAGGTACATTATAAAACAAAGCAAAAAAGATTAGATAAAATAATGACTTTACAAAATCAGATTTCAAAAATAAAACTAGAAGAAAAAATAGGAAATATCTATGAAGCTGTAGTAGATGGATTTTCTGATGATAACAAATTTATATGTGCTAGAAGTTATATGGATATACCAAATGAAGATGGAACAATATTTATAAAAAATAACGGTAAAGTAAAACAAGGAGAATTTATAAACTGTAAAATTATAAATGTAAGAAATTATGACTTAATTGGTGAGCTAGTATAAATCTAGGAGATAATTTATGGTAAGAAAAATCTTAAAATTAGTTGTAATAATTTTAATGCTTATAGGAATTATATTAGGTATTTCTATTACTATAAAAAAAAGAATGCCAGAAATTTATGAAAAAGAGGCAGAAGAAAAAATATTTAGTATGATTCAAACCAAATCAGCTGAAATTACTAATTTTTATACATATGGTAGGGCGTTTAATATAAATGGAAAGATATCTAATATAAGTAAAGACAATGTTGAAAATGTAAAATTAGTTATAACTGATGGATTTGAATATCAAAAAGAATATAAGTTAAATTATGAGTTTGATAAAAATAATTTAATATTTTCTCAAGATGAACAAATAAATTCAGGTATTATTATTGACGAACTACAGGAATCACAATATTATGTTTTGTTACGACTAAAACTAAATAATAGTATTGATGCTAAATATTATTCATTTTCAAATTCATCAGAAAATAAAGAAATTACATATTATACAATAACATCAGATAATACAAACAAAGTAGCAAAGATTGCTTTTAGTAATAAAACATATAATGATAAAGATTATAACTTATTAACAATCGAGTTAGAAAGTGTTACTCTTCCAGAGAATGTATATGATATAGTAATAGATGCCGGTCATGGTGGAAAGGATAAAGGAGAAAATGCAGGTTCTATTACAGAAGCAGGTGTTACTTTAGAATATGCAAAGTTATTAAAACAAGCTTTAGAATCAAGTGGATACAAAGTAAAATTAACTAGAGATGATTCAAATACTGATACTTATACTGCAACTAATATGTACGATGAAGATGGTAGAATTAGTATAGCATGTGAGTCACAAGCAAAGCTTATGATTTCATTTCATGTAAATCAAGGAGCCAAAAGTTTAAGTGGATTTGAAATATATTGTCCATGTAAATCTAATTTAGATTTTGCAGGTGAAATGGCAGATAAAATTAATGAGTATTCAAGTATAAATTATTCAAATAACAATTCTTTTAAACAGCGTGATGGTGTATATGTAAGGAATTTTACAGAATCTGTTATAAAATCTTTTGCTAATACAGCAAATAAAAAAGGTTATGAGCCATATCCAATTACAACTGATACACCATATCTTTACACAATAAGAGAAGTTGGAGGAATAGCAACTGGGGCATATGTTGATGGAAGAAATAAAGATTATTCAAAAAATGAATATTATAAATCTAGTCAAGGAATAGAGTGTTATCAAATTGAATTGGGATATATAAAAAACGATTTAAATATAATTGTAAATGAAAAAGAAAATTATGTAAAAGCAATACAAGAAGCAATACAAAACAATTTCTAAAAATGGTACTTAGGAAAGTTATTTTTAAAGTAAAAGAGGTAAAAATGGACGAAGCAGAAAATTTTATTAATTTTATAAAAGATAAATTTAAACCAAATGAAATTCAAATGGCTTATTTTATTCATATAACTAATTTATTATCATATAGCATGATTGTAGAAAGAGTAAAAGAAAAAGATAAAGTTGTTGAAAAGCCTACGAATATTTTAGAATTATCACATTTAAAATTATGTGCAAAAAAGTTTAATGATTCAGAAAACATGTTAGAAAAAATATTTCTATTTTATCTAAAATATACATTAAGAGAATATAAAAATACATGGAAACTAAATCTAAATATTGTAGAAGCAGATTTAGCTGCTAAATGTCCTTATTGTAATGTTGATAGTAATGCTTGTCCATTTAAATTAGTAACATATATAAAAAAATGTATTAGTGATAATAAATTTGATGAAAATAAAATTTTTGATTCATTGATAGAAAAGGAAGAAAAAAAATATTCAAATAATTTGGAAACAATAAATTCTGTTGTAGAAGCCATAACTAAAGTAGTGAAAGATTCGGCTGATTTAATGTGTGCAGAAATGCTTCTAAAATCAAATGCTATAAAAATAGAAAAGGAAGATAATGAAAAATTATTTTATAGCTATTTAGATTTTAATGTTAAAAATAATTCATTTTTTAATAATTTAAATGAGTTTTTTAAAGATAATAAAGGTATAAAGAAAGAATTTAATTTATCAAATCTAGAAATTAAAGAAAATACATCATATTTATTTAATAAATCACCAATAGAAATTGCTGTATATATTAGATATTTGTGTTCAAAAAATAATATAGATGAAGAAATTATCATTAATAATATATTAGAAAAAGAAAAATATGAGAATAATAGAAAAATAAGAGATATTTACTATAAACAATATGCTTATGTAGTTTCACAACTAGAATGTAGCGATTCAGTAAAAGAAGAAATAATATCAATACTTACATATATAAGAAATTATGACTTAAATCCAGATTTACCATATATTCATTTTAATATAGCACTATATACAAAAAATAATATGATTTCAGATAAAATAATTAATTTATTGAATAGATATATAAGAACTCTTAATTATGTTGGTAATGGTGGAATGGTATGGGTAGATGTAGAAATGTTAGTGAAAAGAACTAAAGATTCTACTGATATGATAATGCAAGTAGATAAAATCTACACCGATAATGATGTTGTAATTTTGGAAAATTTTGATAAAGTAAAGACATTAAATGAGTTTAGAGTTGATGCATTAATTACATCTATTGAAAAATTTAGTACTAGAAATAAAAAATCAATAACTTTTTTAGTGGGAGATGAAGATACTTTTAAAGATTTATTCTTAAAACATCCGGATATTGAAAATATAGTTATAAACAAAAAAATAAAAATAGAAGGATTAGATGTTTTAAGGATAAAAAGCAAAATAATAGAGCGCTTAGAAGGAATAATGCAAATTGATAATGAATTTGCAAAAAGCTTAGAAAACTATATAAGAGCTACATATCATTCAGAAACAGTAGATGAATATTCATATATTGAAACTGTATGCAATGACATTGTATTTAATAAATTTAAATTATTAAATGTTAGCAATTCTTTTGAAAAAGAAGATGTCCCAAAAGAAGAAAAAACAAGAGAAGTTGAAGAAATTTTAGCAGATATAAATGGCATGATAGGATTAACTGATGTAAAAGAAAATATTAATGGAATAATAAAATATCTAGATTATAGTAAAAAAATAGATACAGAAGGATTTATAAATCTTAATATGATATTTAAAGGAAATTCTGGAACTGGAAAAACAACAGTGGCAAGGCTACTTGCAGAATTATATTATAAATTAGGATTTATAAATGAAAATAAAATCATTGAAGTTACAAGTAAAGATTTAATTGGAACTCATATAGGAGAAACAGCTCCGAAAACTCAATCAGTAATAGAAACAGCTTTAGATGGAGTACTGTTTATAGATGAAGCTTATTCTATTATGGCAAGTAGAGGTGGAACTACTTCGAACTATTCTCAAGAATGTATTGCTACAATTTGTAAGGCAATGGAAGTATATAAAGATAGATTAGTAGTTATTTTCGCAGGATATACAAAAGAAATGAATGAGTTTATAAATGCAAATCAAGGTTTAATGTCTCGAATTGGATATGAATTAGAGTTTCCTGATTTTACTAAAGATGAATTAATGCAAATATTTATAGATGAGGTAAATGGTAATGAATTTACTCTTGAAGATGGCGTGAGCGAAAAAATAGAAAAAATAATAATGAAAAATAAAATTGGAAGAAATTTTGGTAATGCACGTTTTGTTATAAATTTATTTGATAGAATAATTTTAACTCATGCATCAAACTATAGTGATGAAAAAATGCTTAAAGTAATAACAAATAAAGATATACAAGTTTTTGAAGAGACAAAAAAAGATAAAGAACGTGGGGTAGATGAGATCCTTAAAGAATTAAATTCATTAATTGGATTAAAAAAAGTAAAAAATACTTTAGATGGCTTTGTTTCATTAATCGAATTAGATAGAAAGTTAGATAGAATGCCAGATTTTAACATGCATATGATATTCAAAGGAAATGCTGGAACTGGTAAAACCACAGTAGCAAGGCTACTTGCAGAAATATATTATAATTTAGGTTATATAAAAAGAAATAAATTAATAGAAGTACAATCACAAGATTTAATAGGAGAATTTTTAGGACAGACAGGACCAAAAACTCAAGCTGTAATCGAATCTGCCTTAGATGGAGTATTATTTATAGATGAAGCATATTCAATTATGGAACATAATGGTACAAATGCTAGTTATTCTGCAGAATGTGTTGCAACTTTGCTAAAAGCTATGGAGGATTATCAAGGAAGATTAATTATTATTTTTGCTGGTTACACAGATGAAATGAGAAAATTTAGAGATTTAAATCCTGGATTGAAATCAAGAATAGGATATGAAATAGACTTTGAAGATTATTCAACAGAAGAGTTAGTTAAAATTTTTGAAAAAAAGGTTGAAGACAGAAAATTTAATGTAACTGACGAAACAATTCAAAAAGTAAAAGAAATATTTGAAGAAGCAAAAAAAATAGAAAATTTTGGTAATGGCCGTTTTGTAGAAAATACAGTTCAAAGAATAATTATTGAACATGCTAAAAAAACAAAAAATGTTACTGATATGAATAGATTGATAACACTTACACAAGAGGATATTCCAGAAATTAAAGCAGAAGCATCTAAAAATAGAATAGGATTTTAATAGAGAAAGGGCTTATATTTTTTATAAGTATGGTGTTGAAAATGGAAGTTACAAAACTAAATCATCCGCTAGTTTCACATAAATTATCTATATTAAGAAATAAAAAAACAGGTACAAAAGAATTTAGAGAAATAATAGGAGAGTTATCTACAATTCTTTGCTATGAAGCAATGAAAGATGTAGAACTAGAAGATGTAGAAATAGAAACTCCTATTTGTAAAACAATTGGAAAAAAACTTGATGAAGATAAATTCGCATTTATTCCGATATTAAGAGCTGGTACAGGAATGTTAGATGGACTTATGAAGGTGATACCAAATGCGAAAATTGGACATATTGGAATGTATAGAGATGAAAAAACATTAAAACCAAATACATATTATTATAAAACACCAAAAAACCTAGAAAGTAGAGAGGTTTTTGTATTAGATCCTATGCTTGCAACAGGTGGTTCTGGAATAGATGCAATTAATATGCTTAAAGAAAGTGGTGCGAAAAAAATAAAATTTCTATGTATAATTGCAGCTCCAGAGGGAATAAAGAAGATGCAAGAAATACATCCAGATGTTAAAATATATTGTGCAGCTATTGATGAAAAATTAAATGAACATGGATATATAGTACCAGGACTTGGAGATGCTGGTGATAGAATTTTTGGTACAAAATAACTTTATTAATATTTTAATATAAATAAATGCAAGATAAAATTTTTATCTTGCATTTTTTCTTCTTAAAAAAAGTATAATTTAGGAAAATATACAAAAAATAAAAGAAAAATTATAAAGGATGGTTTTATGGATAGTTTTTGGAATATAAATAAAGAGAATAAGTTTTCAAGTTTAGAAGGAAAAGTACAAGCTGATGTTTGTATTGTAGGTGCAGGCCTTACAGGACTTACTACTGCGTATTATTTAAGCAAAGAAGGAAAAAAAGTTATAATTTTAGAAAAAGATAGCATTTGCTCTTGTACAAGTGGAGGAAATACTGGTAAAATAACAAGTCAACATGGACTTATTTATAAATATTTAAAAGATTCAAATGGAAAAGAATTTGCAAGAAAATATTTTGATGCAAACGAAAAAGCAATACAAAATATAGAAAATATAATAAAAAATGAAAATATTGATTGTGATTTTGAAAAGAAAAATGCATATGTATATACAGAATCAAAAAATGAAGTTCAAAATATAAAAAATGAGGTAGAAGTTACTAAAAAATTAAAAATCGATTCTGAATTTGTAGAAAAAATAGATTTACCGTTAAATATTTTTGGTGCAATACAATTTAAAAATCAGGCTCAATTTCATCCAGTTAAATATGCAAATGGTCTAGTAAAAGCATTATTAGAAAATGGAGTTGTAATATATGAAAATTCAAAAGTTTTAGATGTTGTTCAAAATGATGATGATGAATATACAGTAAGCACTTTAAATGGTGATGTTATAGCAAAATATGTAGTTATTAGTACAAGATATCCAATAATAACATTTCCGGGTTATTATTTTTTAAAAATGTATCAATCAACATCCTATGCTTTGATTGTAGACCCTCATGCTCCGATATATACTGATGGATTTTATATTAATTCTGAAACACCAGTATTTTCATTTAGAACTGTAAAATATGGAGATAAAAATTTACTTTTAGCTGTTGGATATGATTATAAAACTGGAAGTGAAATAATAGGAAATCCCTTTGAATATTTAAAAGCAAAAATGCAGAGGATGTATCCTGATTTAGAAATTATAAAATATTGGACAGCAGAAGATTGTATAAGCTTAGATAAAATTCCATATATTGGAGATTTTTCAAATGCAATGGAAAATGTATATGTTGCAACTGGGTACAATAAATGGGGAATAACAAGTTCAAATATAGCAGCAAACATTATTACAGATAAAATAATGGGAAGAGAAACTGAATATGAGGAAATCTTTAGAAGTTCTAGACTAGAGATAATAAAAAATAAAGATGAAGCTTTGAATATGCTAAAATCTTCAGTAGATGGAATTGTTGTAAAAAGAATAAAAGGAAAAGCTACTCCAACTTGTACACATTTAGGATGCAAATTGTCATGGAATCCACTAGAAGAAACTTGGGATTGCCCATGTCATGGTTCAAGATATACAAAAAGAGGCTTCGTTTTAGAGGCCCCAGCAGTAAGCAATTTAGAAGAGACAGAGTAGTATATAGATAATGTTATAATAAAAAATAACTATTTGGGAGAAGTTTAATAAGTGTAAAATTATTCTTATTAAACTTCTCCCAAATTTTTCTATATAACATATGTCATTTCTTTAAAAAAATTTTATTTTGAAATATCATTAATTGCTTTATTAAATTGAGGTACGATTAATCCAAGATCTATAATAATACTTTTATATAGATTTTGATTTTTTAAATATTCGCTATTTGATTTTATTATATTTAATACAGCAGAAATTCTTTCTGGAGAAATAGTTGTAGGTGTATTCATAATTTTAATAATACTTGCATAAGCGCATTTTTCTCTTGACGGATTTTCACTATCATAAACTAAAGTATCTTCAGAAAGATCTAAAATGTCTTTATTTCTACGATATACTTTAATGGAATCAAAAAAGCTTTTTCCGGCATTATAATGTAAATCATCTTCAAAATAATGTACATTTGAAGTAAATTTTCCTATTGTATCATTATGATACTCTAAATCTGTATATCGTAGAGGAGTATTAGATGAATCTCTTGTATTAACCATATACAGATATCTTTCAAATATAGAAAAAGCACTTTCATTTGTTGGAACAGCTAAAGTTATTAAAGATATATTATAATTTGTGTTTGGATTATTTCTATAACGCATTACTATATCTTTAACCCATTCTAAATCTCTTATTGTTCCAGTAACAATTATATTAGTCCCTGGAAATTCTCTTAAGATTATTTCTTGAATAATGTGATAAAGTTCAAATGAAGTTTGATTAGTTTGCCTTGCAAAATTTATATCAGATATATATTCAGTAGAGCCTATTATTTCATTATGATAATGCCTAAACATATCCATATTTAAAACAATAAAATTTTTATCAGGATTATCTGCCATTATTTTTCTAACTAAAGTATCTTTACCTGCACCTGTAGGAGCTCCTAAATATATCATTTCTGCTGAAGGGCGATTTTCTTTATTAACTTTTAAATTATAGTTACTAATTATTTGGCTAACTAATGGAGCATGTGATGAAGTTAAAAATTTTATATCAGGATTGGTACTTCTTTGAGACTCTATTAGTTCTGCTATTTTTGACGTTAAATCATCCATTATTTTTTACTCCCATATTTTTCAATTAATGCTTTTAATTCATCACTAGTACCTCTAAAAATTTTTTCTCTTTCTTCTAAAAGCTGATTCAATTTATTAATGTCATCAGAATTACCTTCATTTTTAGATAATTTTATATTCAATTCTGCTATTTTTTTGTCTAATTTGTCAATAACTATGGTGAGTTTTAAATTATTATCCATAACATATTTCCTTCTAATTTTTTTTTAATTATATCATATAGATAAAAAAGAGACAAGAAAAATAATTGTTCATAAATAATTATTTTTATATTGTCAACTTTTATTCTTTATTTTATCAACATAAAGTGTTATAATTGTGGAAAACCAGTCCGAAAAATGTCTAAATAAAATTAAAAGTATTAGGAGATTATAATGCAAGAATTTTTTAAAGAAATGTTAGAAAAACAATATGGAAAAGAAACAATGGAAAAAATATTAGAAGGTTTTTGCAAAGAAAGAAAAGTAACATTTAGAGTAAATGTTTTAAAGACTACAGTAGAAAATATTGAAAATAGATTAAATAGTGAAAAAATAAAATTTCAAAAGGTTGCTTGGAGTAAAGAATGTTTTATACTAGATAATGCAAGGGAAAATGAAATAAAAAATTTGGATATTTATGAAAATGGTGAAATATATTTACAAAGCTTATCTTCAATGTTACCACCTATAATATTAGGACCAGAAGAGGGAGCAGATATATTAGATATGACAGCTGCTCCAGGTGGAAAAACAACACAAATGGCAGCTATTTCAAAAAATAAATCACATATTACTGCATGTGAGATGAATAATATAAGAATAGAAAAACTAAAATATAATGTTGAAAAACAAGGTGCTTCTTGTGTTTATATTATGCAAAAAGATTCAAGACAAATAGATGATTTCTTTTCTTTTGATCAAATATTATTAGATGCACCATGTAGTGGAAGTGGAACATTAAATATAAATGACAAAAATATTGACAAATATTTTACTTCGAAATTAATTGAAAAAACAGAAAAATCTCAGTATGCTCTTTTAAAAAAGGCTATTAAGATTTTAAAAAAAGGTCATGATATGGTATATTCAACTTGTTCTATACTTTCACAAGAAAATGAAGGTATAATATTAAAAGTTATGAAAGAATTTAATTTGGAAATTATCCCAATTGATTTTATTGGAATGGAGGAAATCCCACTTTTACCTACAAAATTAAATGGCACATTATGTGTATGTCCAAATAATTTATATGAAGGATTTTTTATTGCTAAAATAAGAAAAATATGAAATTGATAAATGTTTCTTGGATACTTTATTTTAAATATTTTTATAGTTTTTCCCTTGATATAAATCATGCTCTTTTAAAAATTTTGTAAGTCCATTGATAATCCATTTTTTATGACGATTCCAATCAGGCGCCAAAAGTAAATCTTTAGGAGCATCTCCAGATATTTTGTGAATTACTATATTAGGACTAATATTGCTTAAAATGTAAGCACAGCATTCTAAGTAATATTCTAAAGAAATTGGTATATAAGTACCAATTTTATACATTTCGGCCAAAACGGTATTTTCCACCACATATGTAGAATGAATTTTTAAACCTTGTATATTAAAACAATTTATAAAATTAACAGTATTTTTTATATCTTCAAATGTTTCACCTGGAAGCCCTATCATTATATGAGTAACAATATCTATGTTATATTTATTTAAAAGTTTAACAGCATGTGAAAATGTTTTAGAATCATATCCTCTATTTATAATTTTTCCAGTTTTATCATTTGATGTTTGAAGTCCAAGTTCTACCCATACATCAATATCTTTTTTGTAAGAACTCAATAATTTACAAATATCTTCATTTATACAATCAGGCCTTGTAGCTATATCTAAAGCTACTATTCTTTTATCAATTAAAGCAGAATCATATTTTGCTTTTAGATTTTCTACTGTATCATATGTGTTTGTAAAATTTTGAAAATATACGATAAACTTATTTGCACGTTTAGCTTTATAAGAATTTAAGTAATTGCTTACTTGGAATTTTATGATGTTTATTTGGTTTTCTAATATATTTGTTTTATCAAGTTTTTTAAGAGATGTATTATTTATAAACTTTTCTATATGTTCGCCAGAACCATTATTACTACAAAAAATACATCCTCCAGTTGATATTTTCCCATCTCTATTAGGACATGTGAATCCGCCATCGATACAAATTTTAATAGTTTTTTCACCAAATTTTTTCCTTAAATATGTATTTAAACTAAAAAATCTTTCTTTCTCCATAACGAAATCAGTATAGCAAAATATTAATAGTTTTACAATAATGTTTTTATATTACATTTTCGCAAGTCTAGACAATATTACAATTCCTAATGTTATTAATGCACAAATGAACATAATAAGAATAACAAAGGTCCAAAGACTAATTTTTATTTCATTATCATTTTCATTTTTTTCATTATTTTTTTCCATATAAAACCTCTTTTATTAAAAAACTTTCAAAAACATTATATCATTAAAATGAAAAAAGTAAATTTTTAAATATAAAATTATTAATTTGTGAACACTATGTAAAAAATATTGATTTTTAAAAGAAAATGTTATAATATATCTACAAATTTAATTAAGAAACGGAGAAAATAAAAATGGGAAAAATTTATATATTTGGTCATAAAAATCCAGATACAGATTCAATAATTTCAAGTTTAGTGATGGCAGATTTTGAAAAAAAATTGGGAAATAATGATGTAGTTTCTTGCAGACTTGGAATGTTAAACAAAGAAACAGAATATGTTTTAAATTATGTAGGAGTTGAAGCTCCAGAATTAATAGAGGATTTAGAAGACGGACAAGAAGTTATTTTAGTTGATACAGCTAATCCTGGAGAATTAATTCCAAATTTAGCTAATGTAAAAATAAGAAAAATAGTAGATCATCATCAAGTTTTAATAAATACTTCTTATCCATTATTTTATAGAGCAGAGCCAGTTGGATGTACAGAAACAATAATGTATAAACTATATAAAGAAAATAATCTTAAAATAGATAAAAAAATAGCTACATTGATGTTATCTGCTATTATATCTGATACTCTTTTATTAAAGTCACCTACTTGTACAGAAGATGATAAAAATGCTGTTAAAGAATTGTCAAAAATAGCAGAATTAAATTATGAAACTTACGGACTAGAAATGTTAAAAGCTGGAACAGATATAAGTTCTTTTACTATAGATCAAATCTTAAATTTAGATGCAAAATTTATTAATTTAAAAGAAGTAAAATCTATAATTGCACAAGTAAATACTGCTTCAATTCCAGAAGTAATGAAGATGAAATCTGATTTGGAAGCAGGAATGAACAAAATAATTAAAGAAAATAATTTAGACTTATTTATGTTTTTAATTACTGATATTATAAATAGTAATAGCCAAGTTATAGCTTTAGGCCAAAAAGCTAATATAGTAGAAAAAGCGTATGGAGTTAAATTAGAAAATAATACTGCTTTACTTCATGGTGTTGTATCTCGTAAAAAACAAGTTGTACCTATTATGACAGAAAATGCATAAAATTTTAGAGCAGCAATTTTAATTTAGCTGCTCTTCTTCATATTTGTTTATGAATTTATAATATCAAAGTTTAAAAATTATTTGTAAAATATTTATAATTTTGATTGGGAGGATATGAAAATTTGAAACTTAAAGATGATAAAGGAAATTTAAAAATAATAGCTATTATAGCAATAATAGTTATTATTATAATTGTAGGTATAATTATAATAAACACTAAAAAAGATAAAGTTGTTGAAATTAAAAATAAAGAGCCTTATGATTATTTTATTTTATATTCTGCAGATGAAAATGTTGGAGTAATAGATAAATCAGGAAATGTTTTGATACAACCAAAATATACAGATATATATATTCCTAATCAATCAAAAGATGTATTTTTCTGTTATAAAGATAACGAATATTCTATATTAAATGGCAAGGGAAAAGATATATTTACTGATTTTTCTTCTGTCCTTCCAATTACTATTTCAGATGGTACATTAGAAATGGAAAAAGAAGTATTATCTTATGAAGAAAATGGAAAATATGGATTAGTAGATTATTCTGGAAAAAAGATAACAGAAGCTATATATGATTCGGTTGCAAGTTTATCTAATAAACCAGGATGTATAGAAGTAAAAAAAGATAATTTATATGGGGTATTAGATTCAAAAGGAAATGTTATAATAGACATAAAATATAATTCTGTAAGGGGAGATGGATATTGTTCAGAAAAGGATGAATATTTAAAAACAGGGTATATAATTTCAGAAAAAACAAATAGTGGAATAATATATGGGTATATAGATTATAAAGGCAAAACTTTAATATCACCAAAATATGAATCAATTTCTAGATCATTAGAATATGATAATGAAGACATATATTTAGTTGTTATGGAGAATGGAAAAAAAGGAGTAGTAAAAAATAAAAAGATTATTATAAAACCTAAATATCAATCAATAAATTATTACAATGTTTCAAAAATATTTATTGTTAATAGAAATGGAAAATATGGATTTTTTGACAATGATGGTAATCAAATTTTAAAACCAGAATATGAAAGTTATACTGTAGCTGGTAATTATATTTCAGTAACTCAAAATGAAAGTATGATATTGTATGATCTTCATGGAAATATAATAAATACAAATACATATAAGAGTATATTAGAAACAGGTAACCCTTCTTATTTTATAACTCAAGATGAAAATGGATACTATAGTATAATTAGTAAAGATGTACAAATTGGTGATAAATATACAAATATATCTTATGCTTTTGGAAATTTCTTTATTTTTACAAATGAAGAAGGATTGTCTGGATTGCTTAATGTATATACAGGAATTGAAATTGAACCAAAATATGATTATATAATTTTGTTAGATGGAGCAAATGTATTAGAAGCAAGAACGGGTGAAAATGTTGATATTTATTCAGAAAATATTGAAAAAGTATTAAGTATGGAAAATGGTGTAGTTGAAAGTATAACAAATGATTATATTGCGGTATATTCTGATGATGATTTAGAATATATAGATAAAAACGGTAAAATAGTTGAAAATACACAAGTATATAAAGATTTAAAATTATACTCTTATAAAGCAGATGACGGAAAATGGGGATTTAAAGATGCATCTGGAAAAATTGTAGTTAATTGTAAATATGATAGAGTTACAGAACTAAATGAATATGGATTTGCTGGAATATATCAAGAAGGTAAATGGGGAGTTATAGATTCGTCTGGAAATGTAATTGTTGTTCCAACATATGAAATAGAATCATATTATTCACCTAGCTTTATAGGAGAATATTTAATTGAAAGTTCAGATGATATTCATGTAGTAGAAATTGAAAAATAATAAGACTCCACTGCAAAGTGGAGCTTTTTAGTTGAAAAGTAAGGAAAAATATAATATAATAAAACTGTTTGTAAAAGGAGGAAGATATGGATCTAAAGCCTATATTAATAATTGGTGCGCTACAATCAGAAATAGATTATTTAGTAAAAAAGCTTGATGATTGTGAAAGTATAAAAAATGGTATATATAAATTTTATAAAGGAACTGTAAATAACTATCCTGTTGTAATAGCGAAATCTGAAGTTGGATTAATAAATGCTGCTTCTTGTTTAACAATTGCTATAGAAAAGTATAATCCTACTTGTATTTTAAATCCAGGAACTGCAGGAGGAATAATAGAAGATAGACACAAAAAAGATATTATAATTGGAGTAGAATGTTTTAATATATTATCTTCAAAAACGCCATATAAAGAACTTGGAGAAGGTAGTGATTCAAGAGATTGGGAATTTATGACTTTTTCTGATGGAGAAATTGATGAATTAAAAATATATAAATCAGATGATAGACTTACTAAGATAGCAAACAATTTAAAACAAAAATACAAATATGGAAATGTATATGATGGAATTGTTGGAAGTGCAGATGTATGGAATAGAGAAAAAGATAAATTAAAATATTTAAGTGATAAATATAATGTTTCATGTGAAGATATGGAATTAATTGCTATTTATACAATTGCTAAAAATTATAATATTCCTGCTTTAGGAATAAAAATAATGTCTGATAATGAGTTACTTGGAGAACAATATGAGCCAATTGTTGCAACTTATTGCCAAGAATTTACATATGAATTTCTAAAGGAACTTATAAAAGATTTAAAAAATGAATAATAATTAATAAAAAATAAAATTTTGAAAGGAGCATTTGTATAATAAAGCTATACAAAAAAATAAAATGAATGTTATTATAGTTGGTGGTGGACCTGCTGGAATGATGGCTGCACTTTCTGCTGCCAAAGAAAAGAAAAATAAAGTAATTATAATTGAAAAAAATAAGACATTAGGAAAAAAACTTCTAATAACTGGAAAAGGAAGATGTAATATAACAAATTCAATTGATATAAATGATTTTATAAAAAATATACCAGGAAATGGTAAGTTTTTATTTAGCTGTTTTGAAAATTTTACTAATATTGATATCATTAATATGATTGAAAACAATGGATTGAAAGTAAAAGAAGAAAGAGGAAACAGATATTTTCCAGTTACTGATAAGGCAGAGGATGTTTTAAAATGCTTTATAAAAGAATTAAAAAAATATAATAATATAGAAATAAAATTCAATTCTAAAGTTATAAAAATTCTTATAGATAAGAATAAAGCTATTGGCGTAGAGGTAGAATCTGGAGAAAAATTTTTAGGAGACAAAATAATTTTAGCAACAGGAGGAAAAAGTTATCCTGCTACAGGATCTGCAGGAGAAGGATATGAAATTGCAAAAGAAGTTGGCCATACTATAGAAAAGATAAGAGGTTCTTTGGTTCCTTTAATTGCAGATAAAAATTTGTGTCAGGGCCTTCAAGGATTATCTTTAAAAAATGTCAAAATTGTGATCAAAGATGTAAAAAATAATAAAAAAATTTATGATGATTTTGGAGAATTATTATTTACACATTTTGGGTTAAGTGGACCAACAATATTAAGTAGTTCTGCACATCTTTTAAGATATAAAAATATAGATTCTTTATTTAAAGAAGGAAATATAAAATTATTTATAGATTTAAAACCTGCATTAACAGAAGAACAACTTGATTTAAGAATTAGAAGAGATTTTGATGAATTTAAGAATAAAGAATTTAAAAATAGTTTAGAAAAGTTATTACCTAAAAAAATGATAAATACTATACTTACTTTATCTAAAATTGATATTAATAAGAAAGTAAATAGTATTACAAAGGAAGAAAGATTAAGGTTAATATATTTATTAAAAAATTTTGAAGTTACAATTGATGGCTTTAGACCTGTAGAAGAGGCTATAGTAACGGCAGGAGGAATTTCAACAAAAGAAATTAATCCCAAAACTATGGAATCTAAACTAATAAAAAATTTGTTTTTTGCTGGAGAGATAATTGATGTTGATGCATATACTGGTGGATTTAATCTTCAAATTGCATATTCTACTGGATATACTGCAGGATTAGATAATTAATTATTAGAAGAAAATTATAGGGAGAAAATAATGTTTAAAACTATTGCAGAAAATGCTACAGCGAAAATTGTAGAAAAAAAATCTAAATTTATTGCTAATATATTTTATGTTGAGAACGTAGAGGAAGCAGAAGAAAAAATAAGAGCGATTAAAAAAAAGTATTTTGATGCAAGACATAACTGCTTTGCATACAGTATTTTTTCTGAAAATGGAATTATTAATCGATTTAGTGATGATGGTGAACCTTCTGGAACCGCTGGAGCTCCACTGTTAAATATTATAAATAGTAAACAGTTAAACAATATATTAGTTATTGTTACCAGATATTTTGGCGGAATACTTTTAGGAACAGGAGGACTTGTTAGAGCTTATACATCTGCTTTTCAGGAGGCTTTAAAAAATACAAATGAAATAATAAAGGAAGTGGGAATGCAAGTTTTATTAAAAATAGCATATCAGGATTTAGAAAAAGCAAAATATTATTTAAAACAAAATAATATAGAAATATCAGATATACAATATAATGAAAATATTCAATTATATATAAACTTGAATAAAATGCAATATGAAACTCTACTAGATAAAACTAATGAATTAAATTTTAAAATATTAGATAAAAATATTATTATTAATGAAAAATATATTCAAAAAAAGTAAAAGGTACTATTTTTATAAATAGTATTTTTTTATATTTGGGTGTATGAACAAAACCATGTCGAATTTTGTAGAATGATGAAACGCGAAAGTGTTTAAAAATGAATAAAAATCATTGCATAATATTTTTTTAAGTAATATAATTCGTTTTGTAAATATTTACACATTAAAAAAAGGAGGGATTATTTTGAAAGAAAAAATCAAAATACTTATTGCAGATGACAATTTAGACTTTGTTTCTACGCTAATTACATATTTTTCAACACAAGATGATGTAGAAATAGTAGCAACTGCAAAAGATGGACAAGAAGCATATAATAAAATAATAACAGAAAATCCAGATGTTGCATTGTTAGATGTAATTATGCCACATTTAGATGGATTAGGAGTATTAGAAAAATTAGTTACATCAAATGTTAATTTACCAATTTGTATTATGTTGTCAGCTGTAGGACAAGATAATGTTACTTCTCAAGCAATAAACTTGGGAGCTAGATATTATATCCTTAAACCTTTCAAAATGGATGTTTTAATGAAAAGAATAAGAGAATTAGTAAATAAACCATTACAAAAGCAACAAATTAAAGTTATGAACACTAAAGATGTGAAACCTAATTATGTAGATATAACAGATGAAACAAATAAAGAAGAAATATTGGAAATAAAAGTTACAAATATCATCCATGAGATAGGAGTACCAGCACATATAAAAGGATATCAATATCTAAGAGATGGAATAATGATGGTAGTTAATAATATAGAAGTTATTAATCAGATAACAAAACAACTTTATCCAGACTTAGCAAAGAAATATAAGACAACACCATCAAGAGTAGAAAGAGCTATTAGGCATGCAATAGAAGTTGCTTGGAATAGAGGACAAATAGAGACAGTAGAGAGTATTTTTGGCTATACTGTAAACTCTAATAAAGGAAAACCAACTAACTCAGAATTTATTGCTATGATTGCTGACAAATTAAGATTAGATTTAAAAAGCGCATAGAATTAATAAATTGAATTTAAATTTATTTATTGTTTAAAATTGTTTAAAATAAAAAAACTCCAAATATTTTGGAGTTTTTTTATCTTTCATCTCTATCATCATTATCATTACGTTCTTTATCAATAGCTTCATGAAATAGTTTAATAAAAAAATCTATATTGCTTGTAAAAATAAATAATGATATAATTTTAAAAAAATTTAAAAGGGGGTATATTATGCCAATACACAATGAAGCCAAATTAGGTGAAATAGCAAAAACAGTAATAATGCCTGGAGATCCAATTAGAGCAAAGTATATAGCTGAAAAATTTTTAGATGAATATAAGTTAGTAAATCAAGTAAGAGGAATGTATACATTTACAGGAAAATATAAGGGAAAAGAAATAACAGTTATGGCATCTGGAATGGGAATGCCAAGTATGGGAATATATTCTTATGAATTGTATAAATTTTATAATGTAGAAAATATAATTAGAATAGGATCTTGTGGATCATATTCAGAAAAATTAGATATATTAGATATAATATTAGTAGATAATTCATATACTGATGGAAACTTTGCTAAAAGTATGTCAAATGTGGAATCACATATGGTCGAAGCTTCTAATATACTAAATAATATAATTGAAAAAACAGCATTAGAATTAAATCAAAAATATGTAAAAGGAAATATAGCTTGTACGGAAAACTTTGATCAATATGTATATGATACAAATGCATTTATGAATAGATTACCAAAACAATATAATTTACTTGGAGCAGAAATGGAAAGTTTTGCTTTATTTTATACTGCAAAATATTTTAAAAGAAATTCAGCTTGCCTATTAACAGTTTCAGATTCAGTTTATAGAAAAAGAGAACTTTCATCACAAGAAAGAGAAAATTCGATGAATAATATGATAAATCTTGCATTAGAAAGCGCAATTAAACTATAGGAGGTAATATGCAGTCATTAAAGGAATTATATAAGATAGGTAATGGACCTTCTAGTTCTCATACAATGGGACCTAAAAGAGCAGTAGAGTTATTTAAGAATAATCATTTAGATGCTACTAAATTTAAAATAATATTATATGGTTCATTAGCATTAACAGGAAAAGGACATTTAACTGATTACATAATACGTGAAACATTGAAAGATTATCAATGTGAAATAGTTTTTGATGAAAAAATGAAATGCGAGGTACATCCAAATACATTTGATATATTTGCATATAAAGGAGAAGAACTTCTTGAAACTTGGAGAGTATATTCTGTTGGTGGAGGAACATTCAGAGTTGAAGGAGAGGAAGAAATTTCTGCAATAGATATATATAAAGAAAAAAATTGGTATGAAATAAAATCTTATTGTATTGAGAATAATATTGATTTATATGAATATGTTTGTCAAGTTGAAGGAAATGATATAAAACAATTTTTGAATGAAATATGGAATTCTATGCAAAATACAATAAAAAAAGGATTAAGCACAACAGGAACTATTCCAGGAAAATTGAAACTTCAAAGAAGATCAAAAGATATATTAGAAAAAATAATGGAAAATGAAAATGAAACTTTAAGGAGAACAAGGCTATTAAGTGCTTATGCATATGCAACTAGTGAAGAAAATGCATCTGGAGGAATTATTGTAACAGCTCCAACATGTGGTGCATCTGGAGTTTTACCTGCTGTTTTATACTATATGAAAGAAGAATATAGCATAGATGATGAAAAAATAATAAAGGCATTAGCTGTAGCAGGAGTTATTGGAAATATAATAAAAAGTAATGCATCAATAAGTGGAGCCGAATGTGGATGCCAAGCTGAAATTGGAACTGCATGTTCAATGGCTGCTGCAGCATGTTCATATTTATTAGGATTGGGATTAGATAGAATAGAAAATTCTGCTGAAACAGCAATGGAACATCATTTAGGATTAACATGTGATCCAATATATGGTTATGTGCAAATACCATGTATAGAAAGAAATGCAGTAGCAGCAATGCGTGCCGTTGATTCAAGTTTTTTATCTATTATGCTTGAGCAACATACGATGATTTCATTAGATTTAGTAATTGAAACAATGTATGAAACAGGAAAGGATTTACAAAGCCATTATAGAGAAACAAGCGAAGGCGGTTTGGCTAAAAAATATTGTAGAAATAAATTTTATAATGATGAGATGAAAGAATAATATTTTACTTTAATTAATGGTAAAAAAAGGCATTGACATATAAATAATATGATGCTAAAATAGGTAATGCTGTGACAAAAATGGTTATGAAATAAACATGGAAAAAATTACTTTAAAAATATTTAAAAATATTTTAAAAAAGTGTTGACAATTAAAATCAATAATGTTAAAATAATGACTGTTCACAGAAAAGTGAAAAAATTAAAAGTACATTGAAAAATAAACAATAAATATCCTTTAAGAGAAACCAAGCGGTAGTTTAAAAACTACCAAAAATTTTATTGAGCTTTAAGCTTAAACTCAAAACGATTTATATTGAAAAATATAGATACCATTAACAAGAGAGTTTGATCCTGGCTCAGGATAAACGCTGGCGGCGCACATAAGACATGCAAG
>CANROH010000011.1 GCA_947632185.1 uncultured Clostridia bacterium | reverse complement strand
TAAAAATAAATTATGTTTAAAAAATATAAATTTAGAAATAAAATCAGGAGAAACTGTTGGAATAATAGGAGGTACTGGTTCTTCAAAATCTACTTTTGTACAATTAATTCCAAGATTATATGATGTTACATCAGGAAATATTAAAGTAGGTGGAGTTGACGTTAGAGATTATGATTTAGAAACTTTGAGAAATCAAGTCGCTATGGTTCTTCAAAAAAATGTTTTGTTTTCAGGAACAATAAAAGAAAATTTGCGTTGGGGAAATGAAAACGCAACTGACGAGGAATTGATTAAAGCTTGTAAGCAAGCACAAGCTCATGAATTTATTATGCAATTTGAAAATGGATATGATACATATATAGAGCAAGGAGGAACAAATGTATCTGGTGGGCAAAAACAAAGACTTTGTATTGCAAGAGCACTTTTAAAGGAACCTAAAATATTAATACTAGATGATTCAACTAGTGCTGTGGATACAAAAACAGATAGTTTGATTAGAGCAGCTTTCAAAAATTATATACCAAATACTACTAAAATAATTATTGCTCAAAGAATATCTTCTATAGAAGATGCAGATAAAATAATTGTTTTAGATAATGGAAAAATTAATGGTATTGGAACTCATGAGGAATTACTTGCATCTAATGAAATTTATAAAGAAGTTTATTATTCACAAGTGAAAGGAGGCGAAGAAGAAATTGCAAAACATGGATAAAAATATAAAGAAAAGACCTAAGATTGATTTTAAGGTTTTAGGTAGAGTTATAGGATATCTTAAAAATTATAAATTTAAACTTTTAATTGTTATTACATGCTTGATTTTAACTACTATTTCTTCTGTTGCCGGAAATTTATTTTTACAAACATTAATAGACGATTATATTATTCCATTAATTGGAGTTGAAAATCCAGTATTTACTTCACTTATGCATGCTGTAGGAATTATGTGTATTATATATTTAGTTGGAATTTTATCAAGCTTATTTCAAAGTAGAATAATGGCAGATATAACTGAAGGAACATTAAAGATAATTCGTGATGAAATGTTTATTAAGATGCAGAAATTACCTATTAAATATTTTGATACTCGTACACATGGAGATATTATGAGTCATTATACAAATGATACTGATACTTTAAGTCAGATGATTTCTCAAAGTATCCCACAAGTAGTTTCTTCTTTAATTACAATTATTACAGTATTTGTTTCAATGGTAATTACAAATATTTATCTTACTTTGGTTGTAATAGTGTCTTTAGCAATTATTCTTTTTGTTACAAAGAAAATTAGTACTAAAAGTGGTAGCTACTTTATAAAACAGCAACAAGCTGTAGCTAGTGTAAATGGATATATTGAGGAAATGATTAATGGACAAAAAGTAGTTAAAGTTTTTTGCTATGAAGATAAAGCAAAAGAGAAATTCAATAAATTAAATGATGAACTTTGTGAAAATGTTTATAATGCACATAAATTTGCAAATGTATTAATGCCTATTAATGGTGCATTAGGAAACGTTCAATATTCATTACTTGCAATAATAGGAGGATTGCTTGCTGTTAATGGTATAGGAAATGTTACTGTTGGATTAATAGTATCATTCTTACAACTTAGTAAGACATTTATTAGACCTATAAATCAAGTGTCACAACAATTAAATTCAGTTGTTATGGCTTTAGCTGGAGCTAAAAGAATATTTGAATTAATGGATGAAGAACCAGAACAAGATAATGGATATGTAACTTTAGTTAATGCAAAATATGTTGATGGTGTATTAACAGAAACTACAGAAAAAACAGAAGTATGGGCTTGGAAATATTTACATCATGATGGAAGATTAGAATATATTGAATTAAAAGGTCATATAGAATTTCATGATGTAGATTTTGGTTATGAAGAAAATAAACTAGTTTTACATAACATTAGTTTATATGCGAAACCAGGACAAAAAATTGCTTTTGTAGGTGCAACTGGTGCTGGTAAAACTACAATTACAAATCTTATAAATCGTTTTTATGACATTGAAGATGGAAAAATTAGATATGATGGAATAAATATCAATAAAATTAAGAAAAAAGATTTAAGACTTTCTCTTGGTATTGTTTTACAAGATACAAATCTTTTTACAGGAACTATAAAAGAAAATATAAAATATGGCTTAGATACTGCAACTGATGAAGAGGTAATTGAGGCTGCAAAACTTGCTAATGCTCATGATTTTATTATGAGACTTCCAAATGGATATGATACTTATTTAACAGGTGATGGAGCGAATTTATCACAAGGTCAAAGACAATTATTAGCTATTGCAAGATGTGCATTAGTTGATCCTCCGGTTATGATTCTAGATGAGGCTACTTCTAGTATTGATACGAGAACAGAAAAGATTGTTCAAGATGGTATGGATAAACTTATGAAAGGAAGAACAGTTTTTGTAATTGCACATAGATTATCAACTGTTAGAAATGCGAAAGCAATTATAGTTTTAGATCATGGAAGAATTATAGAAAGAGGAAATCATGAAGATTTGATAGCACAAAAAGGTACATATTATCAATTGTATACTGGTGCATTTGAACTTGAATAATAATTAAAATAATAAAATTAACAAGTATAATAACAAAAAAATCCCTCCTTTAATATTATAATTAAAGGAGGGATTTTTATGAATTTTAGTACATGTGATGAAGTAAAAAAATATTTATGTAGTTTTAATCAAATATTATCTCAGATGTCTTATAAAATGTTAAATGCAAATATTACTAATAGTATAACGATAAATTTTATAGAAAGCATGATACCACATCATCAGGCAGCAATATATATGTGTGAAAATTTATTAAATTATACTAATTATCAACCATTGCAAGAAATTGCAAAAGATATTATAACTATGCAAACAAAAGGAATAGACCAAATGAGAGAAATAGGAATGACAACTTATGGATATGTAAATGAGAGAAGAGATATTAAATTTTATGAAAAGCGATTTTTTTGCATAACAAAGAGAATGATTTGTAGAATGAGAAATAGTTTGAGAAGTAACGATATTAATTTGAATTTTATTAGTGAAATGATACCACATCATGAAGGTGCAATTGAGATGTGTGAAAATTTGTTAAACTACTATATTGATCCAAGATTAGGTGATGTTGCGAGAAATATAATAGAAGAGCAAAGCAATGGTGTAAGAGAGTTAAAAGAAATTAGAAAAATGCTAGAATATTAATTGATTGATAAAATCAAAATTTATTAGCTACATATAAAGGGCTATTTTTAGCCCTTTTAATTATAATGGCTTATTTAATATTAAGTATTGACATATACCCCTATAGGGTATATAATCCTTTACTAGAGGTGAGAAAAATGAATTGCGAAAAGTGTGGTAAAAGTACACATAGAACAGATGAAGAAAAAAAGAATTTAACTAAAAGATTAAATGTTATAGAAGGGCAAGTTAGAGGAATTAATCAAATGATTACAGATGATAGATATTGTGATGATGTATTAATTCAGATTGCGGCTGTTTGCAAATCATTACAAGGAATAGGCAATAGTATATTAGAGAGTCACCTAAAAAATTGTGTTGTCCATGATATACAGACGGGAAATCTAGATATACTTGATGATGTAGTAAAATTAATAAAAAAATTACAATAAAGGAGTAAATATGCTAAATCAATTTTCAAGAACGGAATTATTAATTGGAAAAGATGGAGTAAATAAATTACATAAAGCAAAAGTAGCTGTATTTGGGATTGGAGGAGTAGGCTCTTTTGTTGTTGAAGGATTAGTAAGAGCTGGAATAGAAAACTTTATACTAGTAGATAATGATAAAATTTGTTTAACAAATTTGAATAGACAAATTATTGCAACAAGAAAAACAATTGGACAACCTAAAGTAGAAGTTTGTAAGGATAGAATACTAGAAATAAATCCAAATGCAAAAGTAGAAACATATCAAGAATTTTTTATGCCAGATAGTAAAGACATATTAGATAAAACTGTAGATTATATTGTTGATAGTGTCGATACAGTTACAGCAAAGATAGAATTAGTAATAAGAGCTAAAAAACTAAATATCCCTATAATATCAAGTATGGGAACAGGAAATAAACTAGATCCAACGAAGTTTGAAGTTACAGATATATATAAAACTAGTATATGCCCTTTAGCAAAAGTTATGAGAAAAGAGTTGCGTTTAAGAGGAATAGAAAAATTAAAAGTTGTTTATTCAAAAGAGGAACCAATAAAAATAGATGATAAAATAGAAGAAAATTGTAAAAATGAAGAGATATATTCTGAAGATACCAAAAAAAATAGTGGAATAAGAAAACAGGTTCCAGGAAGTATTTCTTTTGTTCCGTCAGTAGCTGGGTTGATTATTGCTGGAGAAGTTATTAAAGATATTATAAGTGGATTAAAAAAATAAAAAATTATTATATTGATAATTATTAAATACAAGACTTTTAAAAATAAAGAGGTTTATTAAAATTGGAAAGATATCAAGAAATTGAAAGAGGAATAATAACAAATTTTCGTAAAACAATTTGGTCTAAATTTGTAAGAGGGATTCAAGAATTTGAAATGATACAAGATGGAGATAAAATTGCAGTATGTATTTCAGGTGGAAAAGATTCTATGCTTATGGCAAAATGTTTTCAAGAAATAAAAAGACATCGAAAAATGAATTTTGATTTAGTTTTTTTATCAATGGATCCTGGATATAATCAAATAAATAAGGAAAAAATAATTTCAAATGCAGAGATATTAAATATACCATTAACAGTATTTAAAACAAGAATTTTTGATGCTGTTGCAGACATTGATGATCATCCTTGTTATTTATGTGCAAGAATGAGAAGAGGATATTTATATGAAAAAGCAAAAGAACTAGGATGTAATAAAATTGCATTAGGACATCACTTTGATGATGTTATTGAAACTATTTTAATGGGAATGATTTATGGTGCACAAATGCAAACAATGATGCCAAAAGTAAAAAGTACATCTCATCCGGGAATGCAATTAATAAGGCCATTATACTATGTAAAAGAAGCTGATATTATAAGTTGGAGCAAAAAGTATAAT
Organism: uncultured Clostridia bacterium; assembly: GCA_947632185.1. Lineage (GTDB taxonomy): Bacteria > Bacillota > Clostridia > TANB77 > CAG-508 > Scatovivens. The sequence continues at coordinate 27,856 of CANROH010000011.1, read as the reverse complement.
TTGGATTTTATTAAATGTGCATGTAAAGTTACAGAAAAGAGAGAAATAAGTGGCGAAAAGATAGGTTCAAAGCGTGATGAGATAAAAAAATTAATAACCGAATTACGAAAAGTTTATAAAAATGTTGATATAAATATTTTTAGAAGTGCTCAAAATGTAAATTTAGATACATTAATTTCATATAGAAAGAATGGTAAAGTGCATAATTTTTTGGATGATTACAATAAAAGTAATATAATTTAAATATAAAAAATGAAAGGAGAATATTTTATGGAAAAATTATTATTTAATGTTGAAGGGATGATGTGTAATGGATGTGAAAATAGAATCCAGAACGCATTAAAAACAATCGATGGAGTAGTAGAAGTAGTAGCAAATCACGAAAACGGAACTGTTGCAGTTACAGTAAAATCAGGAGTTGATAACAACATTATAAAAGAAAAAATAGAAGATATTGGATATGAAGTAAAAGATTAATATTATCTTATAGTTTAAAATAAAGGGAGTACTTTATATGAAAAAAATAATTTTATCTATTGATGGAATGACATGTTCAGCATGTTCGAATGGATTAGAAAAATATTTAAATAAGCAAAATGGTGTAAAAGCCTCTGTTAATCTTGTAATGGCAAATGCTAGTATTGAATATGATGAAAAAGTTGTAACTGTTGAAAAATTGGAAGAATATGTTAAACAAGCAGGATTTAAAAGTTTAGGTGAATTTAAAGAAATTAAAGTTGAAGAAAAGAGTAAAAAAGAAAAAATTAAGTTTATAATTTTTACTATACTTGCAATTTTATTAATGTATGTTTCAATGGGGCATATGATAAATTTACCTACAATTTCTTTTTTAAATCCACACACAAATAGTACAAATTACATGATATTTTTACTTATATTTACAATTGCTTTTTTATGGTATGGATTTGATATCATAAAAAATGGATATAAAAATTTAATTCATAAAACTCCAAATATGGATACTTTAGTTAGTATAGGAGTTATGGCAAGTTTACTATATAGCATATATAATATGTATTTAGTATTTAGAGGAAATCACCATCAAGTTATGAATTTATATTTTGAATCTGCAGCAATAGTTATATATTTTATAAAATTAGGTAGATATATAGATGGAATTAGTAAAGATAAGACTAAAGAGGCAATTCAAAAACTTGTAAAAATAACTCCTAATTCAGCAGTTATTAAAGTTAATGGAGTAGAAAAAAATGTTACTTTAGATGAAATAAATAAAGGTGACATAGTTATTTCAAAACCAGGAGAAAAAATTGCAGTAGATGGAAAAATTACAGCACGGAAAAGCACATCTTGATGAATCATTTATTACAGGTGAAAGTAAACCTGTAGCAAAAGAAATTGGAATGAATGTTATTGCTGGAAGTATTAACTATGATGGCTATATAGAATATAAAGCAGAAAGAATAGGAAAAGATTCAACAATATCAGAAATTGTAAGATTGGTTGTTGAAGCAAGCAATACAAAAGCACCTATTGCAAAAATAGCAGATAAAGTATCTGGAATATTTGTCCCAGCAGTTATAGCAATTAGTATTATAACATTTTTTGCATACTTACTTTTGGGGCAAGGAATAGATAATGCTTTAACCACTTTTATTACTGTATTAGTTGTAGCTTGTCCTTGTAGTTTAGGATTAGCAACACCTCTTGCGATAGTTGTTGCAGAAGGACTTTGTGCTAGTAATGGTATATTAGTTAAAAAAAGTGAAATATTAGAAAATGCACAAAAAGTAAATACGATAGTTTTTGATAAAACAGGTACATTAACATATGGAAAATTGAAAATTTCAAAAGTTATTAATTATTCAGATATTAATGATAATGAGTTATTACAATTAGTTGGAAGCATTGAATATAAATCAACACATCCTATTGGAAAAACTTTTACAGATTATTTAGAAGAAAAAAATATTAATATTTTGAAAGTAAATGATTTTGAAAATTTATCAGGATTAGGTATTAAAGCAAAAATAGAAGATGATGAAATTTTACTTGGAAATTCAAAACTTCTTACAAAATATGAAATTGAAAATCAACATATGCAAGATGAAAAAAAATTAGCAGAAAATGGCAATAGTATTGTATATGTAGTAAAGAATAAAGAAATAATTGCTATTATTGGAATAAATGATATAGTAAGAGAAAATGCTGTTGAAGTAATTAATCTTTTAGGCAAAAAGAAAATAGATACAATTATGCTTACAGGTGATAATAAAGAAACAGCAGAAAAAATTGCAAAAGATATTGGAATAACTAAAGTAATATCAAATGTTTTACCTACTCAAAAAGCAGAAATGATAAAAAATCTAAAATCAGAGAATAAATTTGTAATGATGTGTGGAGATGGAATAAATGATAGTCCTGCTTTAACTGTAAGTGATGTAGGTGTAAGTGTAAATACAGGAACAGATATTGCTATGGATTCATCTGATGTAATTTTAACAAGAAATGATTTAATAAGTATAATAAATTTAATAAATATAAGCAAAAAAACTATTACAAATATTAAACAAAATTTGTTTTGGGCATTTTTTTATAATTTACTTATGATTCCAATAGCAATAGGAATATTAAAACCAATAAATATTTCAATAAATCCTATGATTGCAAGTGGAGCAATGGTATTAAGTAGTATAACAGTAATATTAAATGCCTTGAGATTAAAAAGAATAAAGTTATGATTTAAAATAATCTTGAAACATTAAAAGGAGGTTTTATGAAAAATAAAAAAATATTTATAGTTTTAGGATTGATTATATTTGCAATGGTCTTGTTAGTTACAATTTTTACATTTGCTATTATTAAGAGTAATAATACGTATTTTGCTACAGATAAAGATTTTAAAGATGCAATAGTTGGAAATGAAATAGTAAATCCAGATAGAATTGTATATAGAAATTCTGATGGCGAATATTTTGAATTTAAGAATGGTAGTAAAAGTTATGATCAAATAAAAGCTTTATTATCAAATATAATAAAAGATTATGACAAAAATGGAGAATTTTTAACAGAGGAACAAATAGATGAAATTCATTCTAAGAGTTTTATTGAATTTGATTATAAAACTGCAAGTAAAAATTATATAATTCAGTTAGAGGAAAATAAGGATCAAGCGGTGATTAAATTAGCTGATTCAGGCGGTAGTGTTGTAACTAAAAAAATATTAAATCGTAATAAATTAAAAAATACAGTTGATACTTTGTCAAAAAGTGAAAAAAAGTATACTTTGGATTATAAAGAATTAACATCATTAAATCATTTAGAATACTTAGAGTATAAATATCAGGAATTATTTAAAAATGATTCTGGGGTATATCAAGTTAAAATTGAAAATATGTCTGATTATGAAAAATTTAAAGAAATCTGCAATATAGCTGTAGACACAATTATAGATAAAAATACATTTGTAGATAATGAGATTATTTTAACTGTAACTTATAAATCAAAGATAGATGTTAAAGTTAGTGTTGGCAATATTAAATATACATATGATAAGGTTGAAAATGCAGAATATGCTTGTAGAGTGCATTTGCTAATTGTAAGCAGAATAGTAAATACAGATTGTATTTATAATAAAAATATAAGCCAAGTAGAAAGTCAAGTAGAATACGATAATTTTAAAGTAAATTATAATAATAGTGTTGAGAATTTAAATAAAGATATATTTGTTACTGATTTTGAAACCTTTTTAGGAGAATATGATAATTTTAAAAATACTATTACAGAAGAAGAAGCAAAAAAAGTTGCAGAGACAGGATTTATGGAAGCTGAGAGAATTTGTGGTGCATATGATGACACTACTGAAACTGTTAGTGAAGAAACTGTAGTACCAAATAATTTCTTTACAAGGAAAATATCAGAAGGAGATATGACATATCAAAGAAAAATTGATGTATATGTGTTCTCAAGAGTTGATAGTATGGGAAACGGAGTTAGTATTTATGTTGATAAAAAATCTGGAAAAATAGTTGGAGGTGTGGCTTTTGGAGACTAAGAAGAATATTATTTTTAAAGTAATATCTGCAATATTATCATTAGCAGTAACTATTATATGTATATTGGTTTATCATAATAGATTAATGAGATTTGTAAATATACCAATTACTTTTATTTCTATTATTTTACTTTTTGCAATGTTTGCTATAGTTTTATATTCATACATATATGTTATTTTAGATAAATTAAGTAAAAAGAAAATAGTAATACCAATTTTATTAATATTAGTTTTAGTTGCATCTGTAATAGGAATTGCATTTATAAAAGATAATGTAAATTATATTTTAAGAAATATTATTTTAATGTTAGTTTTTATTATAGGAGTCGTTTGTTTACCAATTATAGTTTTAGGATTTATTTTAATTGGAAATATTAAAAATAAAAAAATTTTAATTTGCATTATTATGATAGTAACAATTTACACTTATTTTGTAAATTTTTCACAAGTTATGAATTATGCTGAAAAAATAGTCGAAAATTTTGCAAGTTATTCAATGGAAGAACTTTTTACATTAAGACAAGAAGAAAAGGTTGATAGAACATATCTAGAAAATTACAATCAAAAACTTAAAAGAAATGGATATCTAGATAGGTTTGATATAACAGAAATATTAACTATAGCAGATTCAAAATCAGCACTAACATATATAAATTATATAGATGAAACAGAAGACACAAAAATTTCAATTACTAATAAACAAGATGATAAAGTAAAAACATTAAAAGAAAGTCTAGAGTCAAATTTTTATAAATTTAATTATGAAGTAAATGGAAATGAAACTACTATTAACATAGAAAGATATGTGGTAGAAGAAAATAAATATACTGAAAGAAACGAAGATATAATATTATCTGGTACTAAGAATAAAGAAATCATAGAAAATATTAAGAAAATAAATGATAAAGAATATTTCTATATTGAAAATAAAGTTAATACAGGATATTTATCTGATAAGCTTTTAAATAGCTTAAAAATCCTTTTTGTGTATGATGAAGAAACTGAGAATTTTATCCCTGTAGTTGATGATATAAAAGAATATAGTGCAATAAATAATTATTCTATAAATAATAATTATTTAACTATTACTTTAAAAGAAGGTGTTACATTAAAAAATAAAGATTATACTTTGAGAGTAAATAGATACAATAATAGTAATTTAAATATTAGCAATGACAGAATGCTTTATTATTATGATTATGAACCTGTTGTAACTAATAGTGAAAGTTCTGAAGGTATTAATTTACAAATAAGTTTAGGTAGTAATTATAACATTGAGACATTAAAAAATATAGAAGTTATTTTTGGAGAATAATAATAACTTTCAAAAATTAATTGTGTAATAAATATTTGTAATAAAATATATAAAAATAATTGTAATATTTTTATATAAATGTTATTCTATTTGTAAAGATAAAAAAGGAGGATAAAATATGAACAAAAAAATTATTACTACAATTATTATTGTTGTTGTTATAATACTTGCTATAGTGGGACTAATATTTTTTATAAAAAATAATACTAGTGTAGAACTTAATTTAGAAGAATTAAATACTAGTATATCAGAGATATCACCATTTAATGAAATGCCAACAATGGATGTGGATTCAGAAATATTGTCATCTTCATATGAAATTAGTCAAGATGAATATGAAGAGGCTATTGGAAAAATGCCTATGATGAATATACAAGCTAGTATGTATTTAGTTATAAAAGCAAAAGATGGTGCTGTTGATTCTGTAAAACAGAAAGTTGAAAAATATGCACAAACTCAAGAAAATATATGGTCAACATATTTACCAGAGCAATATGATTTAGTAAAACAAAGAAAATTAGGTGTAGTAGGAAATTATATATATTTAATAATAGGTGAAAATGCAACACAAATAGAAGAATTAATTACTAAATAATAAATTAAAGTAGCTATTATCTTAATTTTAAAAGATAATAGCTTTTTTAAATTAGAGAAGGAATAAATTTATGGTATTTAGCAGTATTGTATTTTTATATATTTTTTTACCAATAATGCTTTTAATTTATTTTATTGTTCCCAAAAAACTGAAAAATGCAGTTATGATTTTTGCTAGTTTATTGTTTTTCGCTTGGGGAGAAATAAGGTACATATTTATTATGCTATTGTTAGCAGTAATGGACTTTTGGTGTGGCAAAAAAATAACACAATTTTATGAAAATAGAGAAAAAAGAAAATTGTATTTATATATAAATATTGTAACAAATTTACTTATATTATTCTTTTTTAAATATGCAGATTTTGTTATAAATAGTATAAATCAACTGACAGGTCTTGAGTTACCTTTACTTAATATACCATTACCAATAGGAGTATCTTTTAATACATTTCAATCTATATCTTATGTTATAGATGTTTATAGAGGAACTGTAAAATGTGAAAAAAACTTTTATAATTATTTGACATATACAACTTTGTTTCCTCAAATTATAGCTGGTCCAATTGTACGTTATGAGAATGTAGATGAGGAATTAGAAAATAAAAATATAAGTTTAGATAATTTTTCAAATGGAATTAAAAGATTTATTGTAGGTCTTGGAAAAAAAGTATTAATAGCTAATAATATAGGGGCATTATGGAACATAATAGAAACAGGAAATTATATTACTTTAAGCACGCTTTTAGCTTGGCTTGGTATAATTGCATTTGCACTTCAAATATATTTTGATTTTAGTGGATATTCAGATATGGCAATTGGTCTTGCACAAATTTTCGGTATGAAATTTAATGAAAATTTTAATTATCCTTACATATCAAAAAATATTACAGAATTTTGGAGAAGGTGGCATATTTCTTTAAGTAGCTGGTTTAGAGATTATGTATATATTCCACTTGGAGGAAATAGAAAGGGAAAATTAAAACAAATAAGAAACATTTTAATAGTATGGCTCTTAACAGGTGCATGGCATGGAGCATCTTGGAATTTTATTTTATGGGGGCTATATTTTGGTATAATTCTTATTATTGAAAAAGTTTTTTTATTAAAATTATTAGAAAAGCTACCATCTTTTTGTAGTCACATATATGCTATTGTTTTGATATTAATTAGTTGGGTAATTTTTGCATTTGAGGATTTATCAAAAATAGTAGAATATATAAAAACTATGTTTAAAATAGATGTTTTATATAATAAAGAGGCTTTGTATTATTTACAAAATTACATTTTTATAATAGTAATAGCGATAATTTGTTCAATTCCAATATGGCAAAAAATAAAACAGAAGATGGATAAAATAAATAGTGTACTAGTTGGAATTATAACTTCTTTTGGATATGTAGGTATATTGATATTGTGTACTGCAAGTTTGGTAACAGACTCATTTAATCCATTTTTATATTTCCGCTTCTAGAAAATTATTAGGAGATATTATATGAAAAATAAAATATTTTTTATAATTTTTATGATAACTTGGATATTGTTAGTTGTTTTAAATATTTTTTCTCCAAAAGAAATTTTTTCTGAACAAGAAAATAGATATCTAGCAAGTATTCCTAGGTTTAGTTATAAAGATTTAGTTAATGGTAAATATGCTGATAACTTAAATACATATATTAATGATCATTTTATTATAAGAAACTTTTGGTTAAAACTTAATTCTTTTATACAAATATCCACAGGAAAAAAAGAAAATAATGGGGTTTATATTGGAAAAGATAATTACTTATTTGAAAAATATAGATATGGTTATGATGAAAGAAACAATATAGAAAAAATATCAAATACCGTAAATAAATTTGCACAAAAAGTAAAAATTCCAACTTATTTTATGTTAGTACCAAATTCAAATTATATTTATAAAGAAAAACTACCTGATAATGTAGAATTATATGATCAAAGTATTATAATTAACGAATTATATGAAAAGATAAATGATTATGCAAAAACAATAGATGTAACAAACATTTTAAAAAATAATAAAGAAAATCAACAATTATATTTTAGAACAGATCATCATATGACAAGCTATGGTGCATATCTTTTATATACAGAATTTTGTAATAGTAATGATAATTTAAATGCAAAAATGTTATCAGATTTCAAAAAGAAAGTCATATCAACAGATTTCTTGGGGACTTTAGATTCAAAGGCACAAATTTTTAATCAAAGAAAAGATTGTATAGAAGTATATTTAAATGATATAAATATGAATGTTGAAGGAGTTTATGATGGAAAAGTATATCATTCTATGTTTAATGAAGAATATCTAAAACAAAAAGATAAATATTCCTATTTCTTGAATGGGAATTATTCAAAAGTAGTTATTAAAACAAAAGTTGATAACGAGAAAAAATTACTAATTATAAAAGATTCTTATGCACATATAATGTCACAATTTATTTGTCAAAATTATGAAGAAGTTCATTTTCTTGATCCTAGATATTATAATGCTTCAATTTCAGATTATATTGTAAAAAATAAAATTGATGAAGTATTATTTTTATACAATGTTTCTAATTTGCTTACAGATATATCTTTAAGAGGTATAAAATAATATTTTTTGATAAAAAATATTTTGCAAGGTAAAATTATTAATTTTAAAAAATCTATTGAAATGAAAATATAAAAATGCTAAAATTTTATTGAAAGTTTTCTAACGGAAAGCAGTAGGTACTCCTAACCGAAAGAACGCAAAAACTTTAAAGTTTTATAAAAAGTAAACTGCGTCCTAAGGTCTGGAGGCAGTTTTTTAAATTTTAAATAAAAGGAGAATAAATTATGGAAACAAGAGTAGCTGTTATTGGAATTATTGTAGAAAATAAAGAAAGTGTTTCAGAATTGAATAAATTACTTTCAGAATACGGAGACTATATAATAGGAAGAATGGGAGTTCCATATCATAAGAAAGGAATAAATGTTATTTCAATTGTAATTGATGCTTCACAAGATGTAATAAATACTTTAAGTGGAAAAATAGGAAGATTAGGTGGTGTTTATGCAAAAACAGCATATAGCAATGTATGATGAATTGATTGATAAGTTACGTAAAAATCAAGAACTTTCAAAAGATGAATATTTAATTTTAATTCAAAATAGAAAAAAATGCAGTGATTATTTATTTAAAAATTCAACAGAAGTTAGAGAAAAAGTTTATGGTAAAGATATTTATATTAGAGGTTTAATAGAATTTACAAATTATTGTAAAAATGATTGCTTATATTGTGGAATACGTAGAAGTAATAAATGTGCTGAAAGATATAGATTAGATAAAGAAGAAATTTTAAATTCTGCTTGTCAGGGATATAATCTTGGATTTCGTACTTTTGTTATGCAAGGTGGAGAAGATGGATATTATACAGATGAAATATTAGTTGATATAATAAAAAGTATTAAAGAAAAGTATCCAGATTGTGCAATAACTCTTTCACTTGGAGAAAGAAGTTTTGAAAGCTATAAAAAATTAAAAGAGGCAGGGGCAGATAGATATTTATTAAGACATGAAACTGCAAGCAAATCTCACTATGAAAAACTTCATCCGAAAGAAATGAGTTTTGATAATAGAGTTAATTGCTTAAAAAATCTAAAGAAATTAGGATATCAAGTTGGAGCTGGATTTATGGTAGGTTCTCCATTTCAAACAGAGGAAAATTTAGCAGATGAATTAATTTTTTTGAAAAAACTTAAACCACAAATGGTAGGAATTGGTCCTTTTATTCCTCATAAAGATACACCTTTTAAAAATGAGAATGCTGGAAGTGTAGAGTTAACTTTATTTATGCTTGGACTTATAAGACTTACTTTACCAAATGTGCTTTTGCCAGCTACAACTGCACTTGGCACTATAGATCCATTAGGTAGAGAAAAAGGAATAAAAGCAGGTGCAAATGTACTTATGCCAAATCTTTCACCTGTAGGTGTTAGGAAAAAATACATGCTTTATGATAATAAAATTTGTACAGGCGATGAAGCTGCACAATGTGTAGAATGTTTAAAAAATAGAATTGCTAAAACTGGTTGCAAAATAGTTGTCTCTAGAGGTGACTATAAAGAAAACTAATTAAGTTAAGAAAGGAAGTTGTTTTTATGATTAAATATGACCCAAAATCTTTAATTGCAGAAGAATTTATTAATGATGAAGAAATAAAAAATACATTAGAGTATGCAGATAAAAATAAAGATAATTTAGAATTAGTAGATAAAATTATTGAAAAAGCCAAACAGCGTAAAGGCTTAAATCACAGGGAAGCAAGTGTACTTTTAGCATGTGAGGATAAAGAGAAGATAAATGAGATTTATGATTTAGCAGAACAAATAAAAAAAGATTTTTATGGAAATAGAATTGTTATGTTTGCTCCGCTTTATCTTTCAAATTATTGCGTAAATGGATGTTTATATTGTCCATACCATTTAAAAAATAAGACAATACCTAGAAAAAAACTTACTCAGGAAGAAGTTGCAAAGGAAGTTATAGCTCTTCAAGATATGGGGCATAAACGTTTGGCAATAGAGGCAGGAGAAGATCCTATAAATAATCCAATTGAATATATTTTAGATTGTATTAAAACTATTTATTCAATAAAACATAAAAATGGAGCAATTCGTAGAGTTAATGTAAATATTGCTGCAACAACAGTAGAAAATTATAAAAAATTAAAAGATGCTGGAATAGGAACATATATACTTTTCCAAGAAACATATCATAAAGAAAGTTATGAAACTCTTCATCCAACTGGACCAAAACATGACTATGCTTATCATACTGAAGCTATGGATAGAGCTATGGAAGCAGGAATAGATGATGTCGGAATAGGAGTACTATTCGGACTAGATAAATATCGTTATGAATTTGCAGGACTTTTGATGCATGCAGAACATTTAGAAGCAGTTCATGGAGTTGGCCCTCATACTATAAGCGTACCACGTGTTAAAAGAGCTGATGATATTGACCCTAATGATTTTGATAATTCGCTTACAGATGAAATGTTTTGCAAAATTACAGCATGTATTAGAATTGCAGTACCATATACAGGTATGATTATTTCAACACGTGAAACTCCTGAAGTACGAGAAAAAATTATTCGTTTGGGAGTAAGTCAAATAAGTGGTGGATCTCGTACATCAGTTGGTGGCTATGCTGAAAAAGAACGTATACATGATACAGAGCAATTTGATGTTTCAGATAACAGAACTCTTGATGAAGTTGTAAGATGGCTTATGACTGCAGGTTACATTCCTTCTTTTTGTACAGCTTGTTATAGAGAGGGTAGAACAGGAGATCGTTTTATGAGCCTTTGTAAGTCTGGACAAATTCAGAATTGTTGTCATCCAAATGCTCTTATGACTCTTAAAGAATTCCTTATGGATTATGCTAGTGAAGATACTAGAAAAATAGGAGAAAAATTAATAGAAAAAGAAATAGATAATATAGGTAAGGATAAGGTTAAAGAAATTGTAAGAGAACGATTGGTAAAAATTGAAAATGGAGAAAGGGACTTTCGCTTTTAAAAATACAAATATTTAAAATAAGAAAGAAGGACTGATTTTATGGGGCTAAATAATACACCAACAGGGCAAAGATTGCATATTGGATTTTTTGGTTGTAGAAATGTGGGAAAGAGTAGTTTAGTAAATAGTGTAACAAACCAAGATTTATCAGTTGTAAGTGATATAAAAGGAACAACAACAGATCCTGTAAAAAAATCAATGGAACTTTTGCCACTTGGACCAGTTATAATAATTGATACACCAGGATTTGATGATGAAGGAACACTTGGACAAAAGAGAATTGAAAAGACTAAAAAAATTTTGAGAAGTTGCGATATTGCTGTGCTTGTAACTGATTGCGAAAGAGAATTTAATGAAACAGAAAATGAATTAGTTTCTATATTTATAGAAAGAAAAATTCCTTATATAGTTGCAAAAAATAAAGTAGATACATTAAGTAAAATTCCAATTAATACTGAAAATATTATTTATACAAGTGCTATAAGAAAAATAGGTATAGAAGAATTAAAAAATGCTATAGGTAAGTTAGCTGGAAAAAATATTGATAAAAATGTACGATTTGTTGGAGACTTAATAAAAGAAAAAGATATAGTAGTTTTAGTTACACCAATTGATTCTGCAGCTCCAAAAGATAGAATGATAATGCCTCAACAATTAGCAATACGAGATATTATAGATTCTAATGCAATAGCAGTTGTTACAAAAGAAACAGAACTTAAAGATACATTAAATTCTTTGAAAAAAAATCCTTCTCTTGTTATAACAGATTCACAAGTATTTGAATTTGTTAATAAAATTGTAAATGAAGATATACCATTAACATCATTTTCTATCCTTATGGCAAGATATAAAGGTTTCTTAGATACTGCTGTGGAAGGAGCAAATTTTATTAATAATTTAAAAAATGGTTCCAAAATCCTTATTAGTGAAGGGTGTACTCATCATAGACAATGTGATGATATTGGAACTGTTAAATTGCCAAAATGGTTAGAAAAATATACTGGATTAAAATTTGACTTTGAATGGAGTAGTGGTACAGGTTTTCCAAATGATTTAAGTAAATTTGATTTGATTATTCATTGCGGAGGTTGTATGCTTAATTCAAATGAAATGATTTATAGAATGAATTCTGCTAAAAATCAAGGAATACCGTTTACAAACTATGGAACAGCAATTGCTTATATGCAGGGAATTTTAGAAAGAACGATTAAACCAATTTATAATTTAAAATAAAACTAGTGAAAATTATTTATAAATAATATATAATATAACATATTAATATTTGATAATATTGATATGTTATTTTAATTTTAAAATATAGAAAGGAGAATAATTATGTGTACTGCAATAACATATAATACAAAAAATCATTATTTTGGAAGAAATTTAGATTTAGAATATTCATATAAAGAAACTGTTACAATAACACCTAGAAATTATGAATTTAAATTTAGAAAATTAAAAACAATAAGTAGTCATTATGCAATTATAGGTATGGCATATATATCAGATGACTATCCTTTATATTATGATGCAATTAATGAAAAAGGATTAGGCATGGCTGGATTAAATTTTCCGGGAAATGCAGAATATAAGGAAGAAAAAGAAAATGTTGATAATGTTGCACCTTTTGAATTTATACCTTGGATTTTATCTCAATGTTCTAATATTGAAGATGTAAAAAAATTATTAAATAAAATAAATATAGTGCACATTAATTTTAGTGATGAATTACCAGTATCACCATTACATTGGATTATTTGCGATAAAAATTCATCAATCACAGTTGAATCTGTTAAAGATGGTCTTAAAATATATGATAATCCAGTAGGTGTAATGACAAATAATCCTACTTTCGATATTCAAATGTTTAACTTAAATAATTATATGAATTTGTCTATAGAGCAACCAGTAAATAATTTTTCAAAAAAACTAAATTTAGAAACATACAGTAGAGGAATGGGAGGATTAGGTTTACCTGGAGATTTATCATCTGCATCAAGATTTGTAAAAGCAACTTTCACAAAGATGAATTCTATATCTGGTGATTCAGAGTCAGAAAGTATTAGTCAATTTTTCCATATATTGAATTCTGTAGATCAGCAAAGAGGATGCGTGCATATGGGTGGCGATAAATATGAAATAACAATTTATAGTTCATGCTGTAATTTAGATAAAGGAATATATTATTATAAAACATATGAAAATAGTCAAATTAGTGCTATAGATATGTATAAAGAAAATTTAGATAGTAACAAGCTTATAAGTTATGATTTAGTTAAAAATCAGCAAATATTTATGCAAAACTAATTAATTATTACATAATATAATTTTTAGAATTAATGCAAAATATGAGGTGGTTGAATGAAAATAAAAAAAATATTATTAATTTTATTAATATTTTTAATTATATCTATTTTATTTATATATTTATATATAAATAAAATAGGCCATAAGCCAAATTTAAATTATAATAATGAAAATGAGATGGAAAATATTTTATATGAAAATGAATATTCTATCAAAAATAAAAAATTGTATTTATATAAAGATGAAGAAAACTTAGAAGATTATAGAGGAATGAAATTATTAGAATATAAAGTTTTAGATGAATATTCTGAAATTTATTATATTCTTTATGATTATACTACAGAACCATCTTTTTACTATACTGTAGAGATTACAGATGATTCTGGTAATAGTATATTACAAGATGGAAAAAAAGAAGACAAAATTTTTGGAGGAACTATATCAACTATTAGATTGGAAAAAATAGATTTAAATAGTAAAATAAATTTTTCTGTTTTTGAAAAAAATGAAGTAACAAATCAGACAGTAAATAGTGAAAAAATTCAAATTGATTTTGCAAATGATTTGGAAGAAAAAATTAAAATAGATCAAACTTCTAATTTAATAGATGGATTTTTGGGTGATATTAAATTTAAATATATAGATTCTGAAGATGTCTATTTTGGCACAACATCACATGCATATTCTACTGATCTTGTAGGCGAAAATGCTTCTATACCAATTAAAGTTCAATATGGAAATTATTTGCTTCCACAAGAACATATAGAAATTTCATACGAAAGAAATGTGAATTCATTAAGTCTTGAGGAAGCATTTGAGAGCCTTTCTATAATTAATAATAATTTTGGACAATATGGATTATCTGATGTGTATGGTATGCCTATAGAAGATAATGAAAAAAATGTTATAGATACAGTTATTATTAATTTTGAAGATATGATAAATTTATGTAGTGGTTTAAGCATTGAAAAAGATGGTAAAACATATACAAAAAACTCATTTGCTCAATATGATAATGTTTTAATGGTTAAAGATAAAAATGTAAAAATTGGAAGCAAAATAAATGCTATTAAATACTATTTTGATGAAGACAAAGATTATGATTATTATATGTTTATATATAATGAAAATATTTATGAAATAAAAACTCCAACATATGAAAGAGTACATGAAGATGTTCAAAATTTCTTAGACAGTTTAGAAATAATAGAATAAAAAAATGTTATAATGATATAAATATTAATAATTAAGCATTATATAACTTTTATTATATGATAAGTTATATATAAAAAATAATAAGAATTGGGGGAAAAAATTATGAGGAAAAATATTAAAACTACTGAGGCAATATTTCCAATGCCAGTATTAATGGTTGCCACATATAATGAGGATGGGAGTGTTAATGTAATGAATGCAGCATGGGGAACTATGCTTGAGAGAGATCACGTAATACTTAATTTAACAGAAACACATAAAACTGTTAAAAATATTAAAGAGAAAAAAGCTTTTACTGTAAGTATTGCAGATGAAAAACATGTTGCAGAAGCTGATTATTTTGGAATAGCATCAGGAAATAATACTCCAAATAAATTTGAAAATACTAATTTAACATGTGTAAAATCAGAAAATGTTGATGCACCAATTATAAATGAATTTCCAATATGTATGGAATGTGAATTTGTAGAATATCAAAATGATAAATATGGTTGTGGAGTAATAGGTAAAGTTGTAAATGTAACAGCTGATGAAAGTGTCATGAAAGGAGATAATGTAGATATTTCTTTACTAAATGCTATATCATTCGATCCTTATACACACGGATATTATAAAGTAACAGAAAGAGTTGGAGAAGCTTTTAAGGATGGATTAAATTTAAAAAAATAAGGGGTTGGCAAACCTCTTATTTTTTGATATAATATAACTCGTAATTAACGGGGGTTTAAAATTATGAAAAGAATAGTTGTAATCGGATTATGCATTATCTTTGAGTTAGTATTTTATTTTACTTTTTTAATGGGATTTATAGAAAACTTTGCTTTTATACAAGCATTATTGAGAATTTTAAGTTTATGTGTAACTATGTGGATTGTAACTTATAGTAAAAATTTAGGAAATCAAATTCTTTGGATAATTTTAATATTAACTTTCCCAATTTTTGGAACTTTGTTATATTTAACTATAGGTGGAAATTTATATAGAAGTAAAACTTTAAAGAAAATATTAAAAAGTATTGAAAAAAGTCAAAATTCTTTAATACAAGATAATAAAATATTAGATGAGATAAAAAATAAAGATATGGATGTATATGGACAAGTAAGTTATATATCTAAAATTGCAAAATATCCTATTTATAATGCAAATGAAGTAAAGTATTATCCTCTTGGGGAACAAGTATATAAAGTAATGTTAGAAGAATTAAAAAAGGCTGAAAAATTTATATTTATAGAGTATTTTATTATATCAGAAGGTAAAATGTGGCAAGGAATTTTAAATATCTTAGAGGAAAAAGCTAAAGCAGGTGTTGATGTTAGAGTAATATATGATGATTTTGGAAGTATTTCTACTGTTCCTAAAAAATATTATAAAAAATTAAGAGAAAAAGGCATAAAAGCTATTTGTTTTAATGAATTACAACCAATAATTGATGTAATAATGAATAATAGAGACCATAGGAAAATCATGGTTATAGATGGAAAAGTAGCTTTTAGCGGAGGAATAAATATTGCAGACGAATATATAAACGAAAAAGAAAGATTTGGTCATTGGAAAGATAATGGCATAATGATTAAAGGAGAAGCTGTTTGGAATTTTACTTTAACATTTTTAGAAATTTGGAATGCTTTTTGTGAAGAAAAAGAAAATTACTCAAAATATAAATATAAGTTTAAAGAAAATTTAAAAGAAGATGGCTATATTTGCCCTTATGCAGAAAATCCATTAGATAATGAAAATGTTGGAGAAAATATTTACATGAACATTTTAAATAATGCAAATAAATATGTTTATATTTTTACTCCGTATTTAATATTAGATACAGAAATGATTGGTTGTTTAAATTTAGCAGCCAAAAGAGGTGTTGATGTAAGAATAGTAGTACCAGGAATTCCAGATAAAAAAACGATTTATTCTATTACAAAATCATTTTACCCGTTATTATTAGAAAGTGGAGTAAAGATTTATCAATATACACCAGGTTTTATACACAGTAAAGTGTTTGTTAGTGATGATAAAATTGCAACAGTTGGAACATTAAATTTAGACTACAGAAGTTTATATCACCATTTTGAGTGTGGAACATATTTATACGATTCAACAGTTATAGAAGACATAAAACAAGATGCAATTGAAACAATAGAAAAAAGTGAGTTAGTAAAAAAAGAAAATTTAAAAACTACGTTACCTACATTTTTATTTAATGGAATATTAAGATTATTTTCAGCATTACTATAATTAATGTAGGAAATTCTCTTTAAGTATAAGTAGATTATTATATAGGTTAAAGATGGTTTGAAGTTAACTGAATATTTCTTCAAACCATTTTTTCATATTAAATAATAAGTCATCTAGTGAATATTGACTTTCGTTTCTAAAGTATTTTAAAATTTCTACTAATATTCCATTCATAAGAAATGAAACATTAAGCAAAAGATATTTATCATTATAAGTATTTTTTAAAGCATAATAAATTTTTTGACTAGCAATTTTTTTTAATTTTTCTAAAAATAAAAGAGATTCATCAGCAGATAATAATAATTTGTATGTTTCTTCGTGCTCTTTTAAACATTGTATAATATTATCAAAATAGTTCATAATATCTTGTTTTGAATATAATTTTAAATCTTCACTACATAAAAGTTCAATTGTTTGTAGTTGGTAATCATGAGCAACTTCATATATATCATCATAATGAGTATAAAATGTACTTCTAGTTATTTGAGCTCTTTTGACTAATTCTGTAACAGTTATTTTATTTAACTGTTTCTTTTCATTAATTAATTCTGCAAAAGTTTTTCTTATTAGATTTCTGGTTTTAATTGAAGAAGAATTTAGACACTGTACTTTCATAATTTACTCCTTTTGGTTTAAAAACAAAATATAAAATATTATAACATAGGTTTACAAAGAAATAAAGACAATTTTAGTAAAAATGTCTAAATTTAGACATTTTTACTATATTTATACTTTCATTTGAATAATAATTAGAATATAATATAATGCAGTTTAAAAAGAAAGGAAGGAAAGATTTTCTTTGAGAAAAATTACTGATTTTATAATAAACAAAAGGCATTTTATTTTAATATTATTTATTATTCTTACAATAATTTCAGCCATAGAGTCATCAAAAGTAAAAATTAATTATGACATATCTAAATATTTGCCAGATACATCAGAAACAAGAATTGGCATGGATATTATGGAAAAAGAATTTTCTGAAACTGAAACAAGTACTTTAAATCTAATGTTTGAAAATTTATCAGATACAGAAAAATTAAATGTAAGAAATGATTTGGAATCCATAGATGGAGTTGAAAGCGTAGATTATGATAGTAGTGAAAAATATAATAAACAAAATTATACATTATATGTTATTACAGTAGATGATAAATCTGATTCAGAAAAAGCAAGCGAAGTGTATGACAAAGTAACAGAAAAATATAAAGATTATACTATTTATACAAGTGGAAATGTATCATCAAGTAATAAAACAGTATTACCATTTTGGATTGTTGCTCTTGCAGTTGCTAGTGCTTTAGTTATTTTGCTTATTATGTGTGAATCTTATGTAGAACCTTTTTTATTTTTAACATCAATATTAATGGCAGTAGTTTTAAATAAAGGTACAAATATTATATTTAAAAATGTATCTCATATAACAAACTCAATAGTAGCAATATTGCAAATGGCATTATCAATGGATTACTCAATAATGTTAATGAATAGATATGATCAAGAGAAAAAAACTGAAAAAGATAATGTTAAGGCAATGAAAAATGCTTTATATAAAGCATTCCAAGCCATATCAAGTAGCTCTGTTACAACAATAGTAGGCCTTTTAGCTCTGATATTTATGAGTTTTACTATTGGAAAAGATTTAGGATTTGTATTAGCAAAAGGAGTTTTATTTAGTTTAATTTGTATTTTCTTTGTACTTCCACCATTAATATTAATGTTTGATAAATGGATAGTAAAGACTAAGAAGAAAAGTCCAAACTTAAAATTAGATAAATTAGGTAAATTTAGTTATAAGATAAGATTTATTTCAATTCCATTATTTCTTTTAGTATTTCTTGTAAGTTTTATAACAAAGGGAAATTTAGGAATTGATTATACAGAAACACAAACAGATGATATAGCTAAAGTATTTACAGAGAATAATCAAATAGCAATCATATATAAAAATGAAGATGAAGAAAAGATTTCAAAATATCTAAAAAATCTTGAAAATGAAAATAAAGTAGATGAGGTTTTAGGATATGGAAATACAATAAATGAAAAGTTAACTTATGAAAAGTTAAATGATAAATTAGAAGATTTGGGTTCAGATGTTAAAGTTGAAGATTATTTATTAAAAATAGTGTATTATGACTATTACAATCCAGACTCAAAAAATGAAATGACATTTAATGAGTTTGTAAATTTTATAGAAAATGAAGCTTATAAAAATGAGAAAACAAATGAAAAAATTGATGATGAGACTAAAAAAGAAATTACTAGATTAAAAAACTTTATTACAGTAAATTCAATAAACAAGAAAAGAAATTCTGCTGACATAGCTAGTATTTTAGAAATTGATAAAAGCAAAATAGATGATGTTTTTATATATTATCTTTCTAAGAATAATAATACACAAATTAGTTTGAGTGAATTTATTGATTTTATGAATAAAGATGTTTTAACAAATGAGAAGTATGCAAGTAAAATTGATGATGAAAGTAGAAATAAATTAAATATCTTATCAAAATTTACAAATAAACAAACAATACAAACTAAAATGACAAGCAATCAAATGTCTGAATTATTTGGAATTGATAGTGATACAATGAGCCAGTTATATAAATATTATATTCTTGTAAATGATATAAATATAAAAATGTCAATTTCAGAATTCTCAAATTTTGTACTAAATAATGTATTAAATGATAGTAATTATGCAAGTAATTTTGATGATGAAACAATACAAAATATAAAATTATTAGCAACATTTAGTAATTTAAATACAATTAATAAACAAATGACTTCTAAAGAATTAGCTAGTTTATTTGGAATAGATGAAACACAAATTAATCAGATTTTACTTTTAAAATATAGTAATAAAAATGATGAAAGTAAATTTAGTATAACAGAATTTATAAATAAAACTATTCAAATTGCTGACACTACAGAATATTTACAAGGTGTGGATATAAGTACTCTAAGAAGTGTATCAATATTTGCTAAAAATGAAAATAATATAAATACAACTAAATTGGATAAAGCTACTTTAAACAAAATGTTTGGTGGCTTAAAAGAAGGATTTGTTGATGATATATATGAATTAACAGGAAAGTCTGATGATACAAAAATGTCTCCTAAAGAATTTGTTGATTTAGTTGTAGTATTATTTAGTCAAACAAGTGGCGATTCTCTAGATTCTGGAGTTTTTACATTAGATAATGATACTTTAAATAATTTAAAATTACTAAAAATGGTAATAGATGATAGTGTTTCAACTGAAAAAACTCAATATACTGCAAAACAGTTATCTCAAATATTGAATATAGATGTTCAGCAAATGTATAAATTATATACTTTAATAGATTATATAAGTGGAAATACTGGTAGTTGGACGGCTAGCCCTAATGAATTTGTAAATTTAATATTAGCAAATAAAGAAATGGAAAGTATAAAAAATAATATTGATGAAGTTACTATGAATAAGTTACAATTATTATCTACTATTATGACAAGTACGATTAACAATAAAAGTTTTACTTACCAAGAGCTTTCCCAAATTATAGGAATAGATAGTGACAGTGTAAAAAGTATATATACGTTATATGTTTCTATGCAAAATAATACAACTATAACACCAAAAGAATTTGTGGATTTTGTACTTGCACATCAAAATGATAGTATGCTTGCAAATAGATTAACAGGTAACACTATTAAAGATTTAAATTTACTCCAATCAGCAATGAATGGAATTCTTAATGATAAAAAATATAATAGTAATGAATTATCTTCATTATTAGTTATAGATGAAGAAGATTGTAAATTGCTTTATGGTTTATATACTTCTAAATATATAAATAAAAATCCTAGTGCATCTTTAAAAGAATTTATTGAGTTTTTACTTAAAGATGTAGTTACAAATGAAGAATATTCAAGTAATTTTGATGATGATAAAATTTCCAAATTAAATACTGTAAATGGAATTATGAATGCTACTATTAATAATACAAAATATACAGCAGATGAAATATTTGCTATTATTAGCAAATTAAGTGATAATGTAGAAAAAAACATGGTAGAAATTCTTTATACTTATTATGGAAGTAGTAAGCAATATAACAATTCATGGGAAATGACTGTAGAGGAATTTGTTAATTTTCTTAATAATGATATACTAAAAGATGAAAGATTTACAGATTTTATTGAAGATGATATGAGAAATGATATAATAGATTCAAAAACAACAATAAAAGATGCGAAAGAAATGTTAATAGGAGATAAATATTCGAGAGTAGTTTTAAATACTTCATTTGAAATGGAATCACCGGAAACATTTGAATTTGTAAAGAATACAGAAAATATGATTAGAAAAGATTTAGATGAAGTTTATATAATAGGAGATTCTCCTATGGCATATGAAATGAGTAAAACTTTTAATAATGAATTAAACTTTATAACGATTATAACAATGATAGCAATTTTTATAGTAGTAGCAATTACATTTAAATCAATTACTATACCTGTAATATTAGTATTAACAATACAGACAGCAGTTTATTTAACTATGGGAATACTATCAATAGTTGGAGAAAGTGTATATTTCATATCAATACTTATTGTTCAAAGTATATTAATGGGTGCAACTATAGATTATGCAATTCTTTATACTTCATATTATCTAGAACACAGAAAAACTGAAGGAATAAAAGAAGCAATTATAGATTCATATAATAGATCAATAAACACTATTTTAACTTCAAGTTCAATACTTATTATAGTAACATTAATTATTGCTAATTTTGCTTCAGCTATTGCTGCAAAAATATGTAAAACAATTTCAGAAGGTACATTATGTTCTACGATTTTAATTTTAGTATTATTACCAGCAGTTCTTGCTTTTTGTGATAAATTAATAGTAAAAAATAAAAAATAAATTTAATAAAAAATGGAGGTAAAAAAATGAAAAATTTACTAAAAAAGACAGGATGGGCAGATATAATTATGAATATTATATTTGCAATTGTAGGAGTTTTTATGATAATAAAAACTGATTCTGCAACTAAAATAATATCATTTATTATAGGAGGAATATTTATTGTTATTGGGATAATTAAAATTGTAGACTATTTTATCGCAAAAGGAAATTATGATTTATATAATTACGATTTAGTTTATGGAATTATTGCTATTATTATTGGATTAATTACTGCCACTTGTGGCAATTTAATAGAATCTATATTAAGAATTATGATAGGAGTTTGGATGATATATAGTGGACTTTTAAGATTGGTTTTATCATTAAAATTACATAAAGGAAATGTAAATATATGGGGTATGTCATTAATTCTATCAATTATAATAATAGTTGCTGGTTTATATATGTTATTTCAAAGTAGTGCATTAGTTTTAACTGCTGGAATTATGATTTTGATATATTCAATAAGTGATTTAATTGAAAGTGTAATTTTTATGAAATATGTAAATGATCTATTATAAAATTAAATTAATAGAATGTTCTTAAAAATATTTATAAAGCAAATCATATTTATAATGATTTGCTTTGTTTAATTGCATTGACCATTTAATTAAATTTAGTTATAATATATTTGACTTTAATTTTGGAGGTAAAAAATAGCAATGAATAAAGGAAAACATAGACAAGTAAGTAATGGAGCAAAAGATAAATCAAAAAATAAGAAAATAAATATTAAAAATATAATTTTAAAATTATTAATAGTTGTTTTTATAGTATGTGTAATTTTAATAATTTATCTAAAAATAAATAAGATAGAAAATGATAAGGACAATGAAAAATTAAAGAATATTATAGCTAATACTACTTCAGTTCCTACTAATAATGAAAAAACTGATCGAATGATAAAATTAGAGGAATTGCAAGAAGAAAATCCAGATATAGTAGCTTGGCTTGAAATTTTAGATACAGATATAAGTTATCCTATTTTACAGGGAAAGGATAATGATTATTATATGACGCATAATTATAAAAAGGAATATTCTAAAGATGGTTCATTGTTTTTAGATAAGGATTATAATTGGGATATTCCAAGTTCAAATTTGTTAATATATGGCCATAATAATAGAGGTTCAAATAATATGTTTTGTGGACTTTTAGATTATAAAGATGAAGAATTTTATAATTTGCATAAAAAAATAAGATTTACTACAAATAGTGAAGATGCAGAATACGAAATATTAAGTGTATTTCAATCAAGAGTTTATTATAAATCAGAGAAAAATGCATTTAGATATTATTATTTTATAAATGCAAATAATCAAAAAGAATTTGATGAATATGTTACAAATAGTAAGAAAGCAAGTCTGTATGATACAGGAGTTACTGCAGAATATGGAGATCAATTAATGACATTATCAACTTGTGATTTTTACGTTGAAGATGGACGTTTAGCAGTAGTTGCAAAAAAAGTAAAAGATTGATTTTTATAAAAATTTAATTATGAGGTGTAATATATTATGAAAAAATCAAAAACAAATATTTTAATATATATACTTATGTATTTAATCATATATATTATATTATTTTATATTTTAAAACTTTTTAAATTAACATTTGTTGGCTGGATAAAAAATTTATCAATTATAATAGTATCTATTGGAATAATTGCTGGAATAATTCAAATAGTTAGTAATATTGATAAAAATAAAAAAATTATAAAATTTATATTATATGTCTTTACAGTTATTTTAGCTTTTATAATTTTGATAATAAATTTTATTTACTTTATATTTATTTCAAATACTGAAGAATATTCAAAATATGAAGGCAAAAATATGATAAAAGAAACAAGAGAAGTATTAAAATCAAATTATATTAAATATTATGATTACACTAATCCGTTTATAAGGAGTACACAAGAACGAGTTTATGTCGGTTATGATGATTGTATTTCTCAAAATGAGTATGCTGGAACATATTATTATAATAAAGATGGCGAAATGGTAGAAGATTTTAAAGGTACTAAATATATAGATTTAAGTGATTTAAAAAAATATGAAAATGGAGGAAATGCAACTTATCAAAATGTACAAGAACTTATAAATGATGTTTATAAAAATTATGAAAAAAATATTTATAAAGTTGAATCATCAGATAAGTGCTTGCTTATATATCTAACTAATATTGAAGAAAAGTTAATTTTAGATGAACAAGCAAAACAGAAATTAAATGATAGTATACAAACATTTCTTTTAAATGAATCATTAAAAAAAGATATGAATTATTCAATTAAATTTTTGAATGGTTACATAGCTATTTACTATTAATCTATTTTTAATAAAATCTTAATTAATTCTTAATCAATTTTTTAACTATTTTATTATACAATATATTATAAAGTAAAAGTATGGAGTATTAAAATGAAGAAAAGAAATATATTAAATGAAATTATTGTAATATTTTGGATATTTGTACTTGCTAGTATTATAGGATATATACTTGAAATGACAAATGTTTTACTGAAAAAAGGATATTTTGAGACAAGACAAGGGTTAATATATGGACCGTTTATTCAAGTGTACGGAATAGGTGCAATAGTATATTATATGGTATTTAAAAAGGTACATACTAGAAATGAAATGAAAGTTTTTTTAATTACCGCAATATTAGGAGGCATTACAGAATATATTTGTTCTTTTGTACAAGAAATGATATTTGAAACAATATCATGGGATTATAGTAATTTACCATTTAATATAAATGGAAGAACAAGTTTATTACATTGTTGTTATTGGGGATTAGCAGGATTATTGTATATAAAATTTCTAGAACCAATAATAGAAAAATTAAAAGAAAACATTGATAATAAATTTCTAATAATATTTACTATAATAGTGGCAATATTTATGATTTTTGATATAGGAATATCAAGTATGGCGGCTGTAAGACAAACTGAAAGAAAACATAACATTGAAGCGAAAAATAAAATAGATATATTTTTGGATAAATATTATACTGATGAATTTATGGATAATATTTATAAAAATAGGATGCAAGTAATAAAATAATAGAAAAGTAACCTTACAAAAATGTAAGGTTATTTTTTTAAATAGTATGCTATAATGATTTTGGAGGGTTGGGAAATGGCTAAAATATTAATAATAGAAGATGATGAAAAATTAAGTAATCAAATAGAAATATTTTTAAATAATAATGGATATCAAGCTGAAACTTTAAAAAAATTTGATGATACAATTGGAGATATTATAAATATTAATCCAGATTTAATATTATTAGATATAAATTTACCAGGAGCAGATGGGGAATTTGTTTGTAGACAGATAAGAAAGAAGTCAAATGTACCAATTATTATAATAACAAGTAGAGATAATGAATTAGATGAATTACTTTCTATTAATTATGGTGCAGATCATTATGTTACAAAACCTTTTAATATTCAAATATTACTTGCTAAAATAAGTTCATTACTTAGAAGAACTAAAATGGAAAATAATTTAGAAAAAATTCAAACAAAAGATTTTGTATTAAATATATCTAAGGGAACAATAGAAAAAGATAATAAAGAAATTGAATTAACAAAAAACGAATTTAAAATATTAAGATATTTAATAGAACGTCAGAACAAAATAGTTTCAAGAGAAGAAATGATGGATTATTTATGGGAAAGTGATAGTTTTATTGATGATAATACTCTAACAGTAAATATAGCTAGATTAAGAAATAAGTTGGAAGAATTAAATTTGAAAGAATTATTAGAAACCAAAAGGGGACAAGGTTATATATTAAAGTAGGAGGAAAATATGAAATTTAGTAGTTTTGTAAAAGATAAAATATTGCAAATCAGTTTAATTATATTTGGAATTGCCACTATAGAAATATTTTTGCTTTGCTATCCTTATGGAAATTTTATAAAAATTTATATTCCATTGAGCTTACTAATTCTATATTTTATTTCTATTATTATAGAGTATTTTAAGAAAAAAGTATATTATGAAAACATTTATAAATTATTAGACGAATTAAAAGAGAAATATTTAATAACGGAAATTATTGAAAATCCAAGTTTTATTGAAGGGAAAATCTTAAAAGAAATAGTGGAACAAATTAATAAATCAATGATTGAAAATGTAAATACATACAAATATTTACAAGAAGATTATAAAGAATATATAGAAATGTGGATTCATGAAATAAAAATACCAATAGCTAGTCGGAAAAATGATAGTAGAAAATAATAAAAATGAAATAACTAAAAGCATAGATGAAGAATTAGATAAAATTGAAAACTATATTGAACAAGCTCTATATTATGCTAGAAGTAATACTGCTAACCAGGATTACTATATAAAGAAAAATAAAATAGAAGATATAGTAAATGAGTGTATTAAAAAGAATAGAAAAGTTTTAATTGAAGAAAAAATATCTATTAATACTCATGATTTAAAAATATCTGTAAATACTGATAGCAAATGGATTGTATTTATTTTAAATCAAATTATTCAAAACAGTATAAAATATAGAAAAGTAGAAGAACAAGCCAAAATTGAAATTTATAGTGTAAAGGGAAAAGAAAATGTTATTTTATATATAAAAGATAATGGGATGGGAATTAAAAGCGGAGAAACCACTAGAGTATTTGAAAAGGGATTTACAGGAACAAATGGAAGAATATTAAATAAAAAATCTACAGGAATAGGATTGTACTTATGTAAAAAACTGTGTGATAAATTAGGAATGAGGGTAGAATTAGAGTCAGCTCAATATGAAGGAACAGAAGTAAGACTTGTATTTCCCAATAGTAGTCATATAGATATGAAGTAAAAACCTTACAAAATTGTAAGGCTTTTGTAAGGTAAATCGATGGATACGGCTTTGAAAAACTATTATAATTTAAGTTAAGTTAGAAAGGAGTTTTTATATGGAAAGAATTTTAGAAGTAAGAAATATCGAAAAATATTATGGAAACAAATCAAACTTAACAAAGGCAATAGATAATATTAGCTTTACTGTCGATAAAGGAGAATTTGTGGGTATAATGGGTGCATCAGGATCTGGAAAAACTACATTACTAAATTGCATATCTACGATAGACAGAGTAACAGCAGGTCATATAGTTGTCAGCAACGAGGATATTACAAGGTTAAGAGGAAACAAACTAAATAAGTTTAGGAGAGAAGAATTAGGATTTATTTTTCAAGATTTTAACTTATTAGATACGTTAACTTGTTATGAGAATATAGCACTTGCTTTAACAATTCAAAAAGTAAATTCAAGAGAAATTGACAAAAGGGTAAATGAAATAGCTGAAAAATTGGAAATAAAAGAAATTTTTAAGAAATACCCTTATCAAGTATCAGGAGGTCAAAAACAAAGAGTAGCTATCTGCCGAGCGATTATTACTAATCCAAAACTTGTTTTAGCAGATGAACCAACTCGGTAGCTTAGACTCAAAATCTGCAAGACAATCATTAGAAAACTTTGAATATCTTAATCAAAAATTACAAACTACAATTTTAATGGTAACTCATGATGCTTTTACAGCTTCATATGCTAATCGAATTTTATTTATTAAGGATGGAAAAATCTTTAATGAATTAATAAAAGGAAATG
>CANROH010000010.1 GCA_947632185.1 uncultured Clostridia bacterium | reverse complement strand
GGCTTCATAGCTCAGTTGGTAGAGCAGGGGACTGAAAATCCCCGTGTCAGTGGTTCGATTCCACTTGAAGCCACCATTAAAAATAGCAGTATTTACATTATTGTAGGTATTGTTATTTTTTTTTGAGGTTTAAAGTCAATATTTTGAGTGTAACTTTCTAAAAATAGTTTCACTTCAATATTTTTGATATTTAAACAAACGTAATTAAAAAGAGAATAAATTGAAATTAAATGTAACTTAGTTATAACTATAAATATATTGAAGTCTTATCTTAATAATGATATGATAACAATGAAAGTGTTTAATACGAATGAAGATGTAAGAAATTCAATAATTAATAAAGACTTTGACAAATGGAAAACAATTTATTCTAGGTAGACAAACTGTTGATAAAGAAAGAGAATCAAAAAGGAGATAAGGTTGAAAAATAAAAAAGCTTTAATAATTATTTTTATAATAATTATTATTATAACAGGAAATTTAATATATAAGTTTGTATCCAAAAAAGAAAAAACAATATATTATTATGATTGGCAAGCTAAATATATTTGGATAAACGAAGAATCTGAGAAAAATACATGGACTTGTTTTAGAAAAAATTTTAATATAGATAAAAAAGAATATATAAAAAATGTAATATGTAAAATTGCTGTAGATTCAAAATATTGGTTATATATTAATGGCGAAATTGTAGTAAAAGATGGAGAATTAAAACGCGGGGAAAAAACAAATTCAATATATTATGATGAGATAAATATTGATAAATATTTGAAAGTCGGAGAAAACAATATTTCAATATTAGTATGGTATTTTGGAAAAAATGGCTTTTCACATGTTGATTCTGGACAAGGTGCATTATTATTTCAAACACAAATTGGTGATAATCTAATTATTAGTGATGATACTTGGAAAGCAATTAAAAATCCAGCATATTTAAAAGATAGTGAAAAAAGTTATTCTAGATTAAGTGAATCAAATATATACTATGATTCTAATTTAGAATTAGATGGATGGTATTTAAAAGATTATGATGATTCTAGCTGGGAAAATGCTACTATTTATGGAGAGTACAATGATTCAAGATGGGGCGAATTAATAAAAAGAGATATTCCATTTTTTAAATATACAGATATAAAACAATATGAAACTTCAATATCTAATGGTGAAACATTAGAAATGAAATTACCATATAATATGCAGGTTGTTCCATATTTAAAAGTTAAAGGCAAAGCAAATCAAAAAATAATTATTTCTAATGATAAAAATTTTGATAATACAGAATTTTATGGAAAAGTAACATATATAACTAAAGATGGAGTTCAGGAGTATGAGTCACCAAGCTGGATAAATGGTGATACTATATATTATAGAATACCTGAGGGAGTAGAGGTTATATCACTTGGCTATAGAGAAACTGGATATGATGTAAAGATGAGTGGAAAATTTGAATGTGATGATAATGATTTAAACACTTTATGGGAAATGGCAAATAAGACATTATATGTTAATATGAGAGATACATATATGGACTGTCCTGACAGAGAAAGAGCAATGTGGATAGGCGATACAAGCATTGCAATGGAAGAAGCAATATATGGATTAGATGTTCCAGCATATCAGTTATATGAAAAGTGTATAAAAACTTTTATTGGTTGGCAATATGACGGAGTTTTAGCAACGGTTTCTCCTTCAATTAGTGCAAGTTTGCAGTTGCCCGTACAAAACTTATTGTCAATATGTTCTATGTATGATTATTATCAATATACAGGAAAAAAAGATTTCTTAGAAGAAGTATATCCATCTATTAAAGAATATATGGGATTATGGAATTTTGGTGATGATGGAATAGTTACAGGAAGTGGAAATTATTTTTTAAATATATCAACTTGG
Source organism: uncultured Clostridia bacterium (assembly GCA_947632185.1). Classification (GTDB taxonomy): domain Bacteria; phylum Bacillota; class Clostridia; order TANB77; family CAG-508; genus Scatovivens. The sequence goes on along the minus strand of CANROH010000010.1, from coordinate 31,657 downwards.
TATGATTCGCAAGGAATTATTGATGAAGGTATATTAGAAAATGTTTGGTACTATTATGCTTTAGATAATTTATGCAAAATAGCTGATGTTTTGAATTTACAAGAAGATGTTAGTGATTATGAATCAAAGTTAGAAAAAATGAATAAAAGTATTAATGAAAAATTCTGGGATGGTAATGGATATAAATCTGATAATTATGAAGGATATGATGTAAGAGCAAATTCAATTGCTGTTTTATCGGGAATTGCTGATGAATCTAAATATGATGCAATATCAAAAAATATAAAAAATAGTTATGATAATTCTACTTTTATGGAAAAATATGTGTTACAGGCATTATCTGAAATGGGAAAGATTGAAGACGTACAAAATAGAATTAAAATTAGATATAACGATATGGTTCAAAACCAAGATTACAGTACAACATTATGGGAATATTGGGAACCAAATATGGGCAGTAAAAACCATGTATGGTCTGGTGGACCATTAGTTATTATGTCAAAATATTTTGCTGGAATAACTCCACTAAAAGAAGGCTTTTCAGAAATTTTAATTAAGCCTCAATTTGGTATTTTAAATGAATTGAATGCAAAAGTAAATACAATTAATGGGAATATAAGCTTGTCTGCGAAAAAAAGTAATGAACAATTAGATTTAGTGATTGATGTACCTAAAAAAACTTTAGTTGCAATAGAAAAAAAGTCTGAAAAATATAATATTTCTATAAATGATAAAAAAATATTTACCGATGGGAAATTAAATGAAAACAAATTAGTAACTTTTGTTAATGAAGATGAAAAGTATGTATATGTATATGTAAATAATGGTAGTTATAATATTGTTTCAAAATAATTAAAACCCAAGAATTTAAAATATGATTTTCGAAGAAATTTTTATAGATATTTCATATATTACTGTATGGAGGTAATATATTATGTTTATAAAAAAAATTAATAAAAAATATGATGCGAAAGCTGATATATATGGTTCAAGTTTATATAAACAATTAAAAGGTGTAGTTTATTTTAAAAATTGGAAAAAAGGTGTTCTTGTAACAGCAGAAGTAGACGGTTTGCCAAATACAAAAAAATTATGTGATGGTAATGTATTTGGATTTCATATACATGATGGAGATAGTTGTTCAGGAAATAAAGAAGATGAATTTGCAAATTCTGGAATGCATTATAATCCAAAAAATTGTTTACATCCATTTCATGCTGGGGACTTACCACCTCTTTTTGAGAATGATGGATATGCTTATATGTCTTTTTATACTAATAGATTTACTATTGCAGAAATCATAGGAAAAACTATTGTTATTCATAGTAATCCAGATGATTTTACTTCTCAACCAAGCGGAAACTCTGGAAGAAAAATTGCGTGTGGTGTTATAAAAAATAATTAAAAAATATGGTAAAATATTTAAATAGTGATATAATTATTAACACGTTATTTTAATTATTAAGAAAAGAGGCAAAAGATGAAAAAAGAAATATTAGAATGGGTTATATGTATCATAATTGCTATAGTATTGGCATTAATGTTTAGATATTTTATTGGTACGCCTACAGTTGTAAAACATAGTTCTATGTATCCTACTTTAAAAGAAAACGAAAGATTATTTTTAAATAGAACACATAGAATAACAAAAAGAAATCCTAAAGTTGGAGAAATAATAACATTTGAGGCTCCAACTAGAGAATATTCTAAATGGGATGCAAATCAATCAAATCCTATTGCAGTATATGATAATGAGCCTAAAGGACTATTTAATAAATTTATGTATTATTGTATAGAAAAAACCAAAATAAGTTATATAAAAAGAGTAATTGCTGTAGCTGGAGATCATGTAGAAATTAAAGATGGAAATGTCATAGTTAATGGAAAAGTTAAGGAAGAAAGTTATTTACAAGATGATGTTGTTACTGAGTCAGAAGTATTTTATGATTTTATAGTTCCAGATGGATATGTTTTTGCAATGGGGGATAATAGAAGTAATAGTGTAGATTGTAGAATGCTTGGATGTATACCACTTGAAAAAGTTGAAGGTATAGTAGTAATGAGATTTTGGCCATTAAATAAAGTAGAAAAATTTTAAAGATACAAAATTTTACGTTAATTTAAGCAAATATTGCTTATTTTATTGATAAATTGCCAAGTAGTAGCTAGTTGTAAAAATTGCAACTAGCTTTTATATTTAAAAATCTACAAGGTAAAGTATAAGAAAAGGGAGAAAAAAGGAGAAATAAATAGTAAAAAGCAAAAAAATAAAAAATAAAATGTGGAAAAAGAAAAATATAAACAATATTTGTCAAATGTTGACTTTTTTATTATAGAGATATATAATAACATTATTGGCAAAATTTACATAAAATATTAGATAAAGGGGGTTAGCATGGATACAGAAATTACTTTAGAACAATTAAATAATTTAATAGTAAATAGAAGAATAAAAGACTTACGTGAATTTTTAGAAACAATAAATAGTGCTGATTTCCCGTATATATTTGATAATATAGATGATGAAAAAGAAATAATGATATATAGATTACTTACAAAAGCAAAAGCAACAGAAGTATTTGTAGAATTGGATTCTGATGAAAAAGAAAAATTAATAAATTGTTTAACAGATACAGAAATAAAAAATGTTATGAATGAAATATACATGGATGATGCAGCAGATTTAATAGAAGAAATGCCATCAAATGTAGTAAAACGTATATTAACAAATACAAAACCAGCAGATAGAAAAATAATAAATGAACTATTAAAATATCCAGACGATACAGCTGGAACTCTTATGACGACAGAATTTATAGATTTAAAAGAAAATATGACGGTGTCAGAAGCATTTAAATTTATAAAGAAAAAAGGTATAAATAAAGAAACAGTATATAATTGTTATGTTTTAACAATAGATAGAAAACTATTGGGAATAGTAGATATAAAAGACTTACTAATAGCAGATAGAGAACAATTAGTAAAAGATATAATGGACACAAATGTAATAAAAGTATGTACATTAGAAGATCAAGAAGAAGTAACAAAAATTTTTGATAAGTATGATTTAATAGCAGTACCTGTAGTAGATAATGAAAATAGACTTGTTGGTATTATAACAATAGATGATGTCATAGATGTTATTCAAGAAGAAACAACGGAAGATTTTGAAAAAATGGTTGGTATTACTTCGACTTCAGATAATTCTTATTTTAAAACAAGTGTATTTACACATGCAAAAAATAGAATTCTATGGTTACTTTTATTGATGTTATCAGCTACGGTAACAGGGACGATAATACTTAATTTTGAAAATGCTATTGCAACATTACCAATATTAGTATCGTTTATACCAATGCTTATGGATACAGGAGGAAATAGCGGATCACAAAGTTCTACTTTAATAATAAGAGGATTAGCTACTGATGAGCTTACTGTTAAAGATATATTTAAAGTTATGTGGAAGGAACTAAGGGTTTCTTTACTTGTTGGATTTATTTTAGCACTTGTTAATGCAGTGAGAATTGTAATCCAATATCAAGATATTCAGATTGCCATTCTTGTTGCAATGACTATTATTTGTATTATTGTGAGTTCTAAGTTAATTGGTGGAGCACTTCCAATTATTGCAAAGGAAATGAATTTAGATCCTGCTTTAATGGCTTCTCCAATAATTACTACAATAGTTGATGTTTTATCAGTATTAATTTTTTTTGGACTTGCAACAGTAATTTTAAAAATATAATAAGGAGGTTAGCATGGATACAGAAAATATTCTAGAACAATTAAATAATTTAATAGTAAATAGAAGAATAAAAGACCTACGTGAATTTTTAGAAACAATAAATAGTGCTGATTTCCCATCTATATTTGACAATATAGATGATGAAAAAGAAATAATGATATATAGATTACTTACAAAAGCAAAAGCAACAGAAGTATTTGTAGAATTGGATTCTGATGAAAAAGAAAAATTAATAAATTGTTTAACAGATACAGAAATAAAAAATGTTATGAATGAAATATACATGGATGATGCAGCAGATTTAATAGAAGAAATGCCATCAAATGTAGTAAAACGTATATTAACAAATACAAAACCAGCAGATAGAAAAATAATAAATGAACTATTAAAATATCCAGACGATACAGCTGGAACTCTTATGACGACAGAATTTATAGATTTAAAAGAAAATATGACGGTGTCAGAAGCATTTAAATTTATAAAGAAAAAAGGTATAAATAAAGAAACAGTATATAATTGTTATGTTTTAACAATAGATAGAAAACTATTGGGAATAGTAGATATAAAAGACTTACTAATAGCAGATAGAGAACAATTAGTAAAAGATATAATGGACACAAATGTAATAAAAGTATGTACATTAGAAGATCAAGAAGAAGTAACAAAAATTTTTGATAAGTATGATTTAATAGCAGTACCTGTAGTAGATAATGAAAATAGACTTGTTGGTATTATAACAATAGATGATGCTATAGATGTTATTCAAGAAGAAACAATGGAAGATTTCGAGAAAATGGCAGCTATTACACCAGCTAAAGATTCATACTTAAAAACAAGCGTATTTACACATGCAAAAAATAGAATAGTTTGGTTATTAGTATTGATGATTTCAGGGATGATTACAGGAGAAATTATTGAAAACTTTGAAAATGCTATTGCATCTTTACCAATACTTGTTGCATTTATTCCAATGTTAATGGGAACAGGAGGAAATAGCGGATCACAAAGCTCTACTTTAATAATAAGAGGATTAGCTACTGATGAAATTACTACAAAAGATATATTGAAAACTATGTGGAAAGAATTTAGAGTAGGACTATTAGTTGGAATTGCACTTGCAATTATAAATAGTATTAGAATTATAATTCAATACCAAGATCCTAAAATTGCATTCACAGTTTCAATAACACTTATATTTACAGTTATACTTGCAAAGCAATTAGGATGCATATTACCAATTGCTGCCAAAAAAATGAATTTAGATCCCGCCATTATGGCATCACCACTACTTACAACTATAGTTGACACTGTTTCTGTACTATTGTTCTTTACAATATCTACAGCAGTATTTAATTTATAAAATCAAAAATATAATGTGAGGATTATATATGAGAATTCTAATTGTTGAAGATGATAAAATATTAGCAAAAACAGTTGAACAATGTATTGGTAAAAGATATGAAGTTGATCATGCATATGATGGAGAAGAGGGATTATTATATGCTAAACAGGAAATTTATGATGCAATAATACTTGATATAATGATGCCAGTAATGAATGGATATGAATTATTGGAAAAGTTAAGAAATGATAAAATCTATACTCCAGTATTAATTTTAACAGCAAAAGATGGAATTAATGATAAAGTAAATGGTTTTAGATTAGGAGCAGATGATTATTTAGTAAAGCCGTTTAATACAGAAGAATTAGTTGTTAGACTAGAGGCATTGATAAGACGTTCAAGTGGAAATTATACTCAAAATGTAATTGAATACAAAGGTTTAAGTTTGGACTTAAATAGTAGAAAAATCTATGCTGAAGGAAAGGAGATTATGCTTCAAGGAAAACAATTTGATATGCTAGAATATTTAATAAACTCAAAAAATACTATAATAACTAAAGAGCAAATTTTTGATAAAATTTGGGGATTTGATAGTGAAACAACTACGAATGTAATTGAAGTATATGCAAGTGGCTTGAGAAAGGAATTAAAAAAAATTGGATATGATAAATATTTAAAAACAATTAGAGGTGTAGGATATATTTGGTCAGAATAGAAGAAGGAAGAAATGGAAGAAAAAGAAAAATTAAAATTTAAATTATTTAAACACATTGTGTATAATATAATGATTTTCATAAGTATATTTATTGTTTTTGGATTATTTTTATTTTTTATGATAAAAAATAATATATATGCTAGTGTTGATAAAGAATTGTATGAAAGTAGGCAAAAAATTTTAGAAACTGAAGAAAAAGTAAACTTTTTAATGAATCCTTTATTTTTGAATGGACAAGATAGTTTTATAATTTTTGAAGACACAATAAATGAAAATTCAACTTATTCTATTACAAAAAGACTTGTAAATCCTAATGTAGCTGTAATTGTAAGAGATATGGATGGAAATATTGTGAGCCAAAATCTTGGAAGACTTGAAGATTATGCAGATTATATTTCATTTAATGAAAAAAATTTAGATAAGATATATGGAACATCTATTGAAAATAAATATTATTACAGAGGAATTAATTTTCTAGTTTTAGGAAGTAATGAAGAATATAATAAATATGTACAACTTTTAATTAACGTAGATAGTGAAAGAAATTTAGTTAATGGATATTTTCAAATAATAGTATCAGCGATAATTCTTGTTTGTTTTCTTTCAATTATTGCAAGTTACTTGGTATCAGAAAGAACGTTGAAGCCTTTAAGCGATAATTTAGAGAAGCAATTAGAATTTGTTCAAAATGTTTCACATGAACTAAGAACTCCACTTACTATTATTCAAGCAAAGCAAGAACTTCTATTACAAGAGCCAAATGCTAAAATAATTGATAAATCAGAAGAGATTAGCCTTACTCTTAATGAAACAAAAAGGTTATCTAAACTTGTAAAAGATTTATTGATTCTTTCTAGAGCTGATAAAAATGCAATTAGTTTACAAAAAGAAAATATAAACATAGATGAATTTATAAAGGAAATAGTAACTCCATATGTCGAAATTGCGGAGATGCAAGAAAAAGAAATAATTTTTAATCTTGATTATAATAGAGACATTGATATTGATACAAATAAAATTTATCAACTTATGATAATATTGCTAGATAATGCAATAAAATATACAGAAACAAATGACAAAATAGAAATAAAGACTTATTTAAAAGATAATAAATGTGTGATTGAAGTGAAAGATACTGGAATAGGAATTAGTGACGAAGGTTTAACACGTGTTTTTGAGAGATTTTATAGAGAAGATAAAGCAAGAAGTAGAGAAACTGGTGGAACTGGTCTTGGACTTTCAATTGCAAGTTTAATTGTTTCAGAACATGGAGGAACAATTAAGGCTACTCATAATAAACCAAAAGGAACTGTATTTATAATAAAATTACCAAAATAGAAAAAAGCATTCATAAAACTCAAATTTTTATGAATGCTTTTTTTTATTATTTTGGTTTAAAAAACAAGCAAAGTGTGTATATTATATTTAAGAAAATTTCTTGGAGGTTTTTTTATGATATATAAATTTACAAAAAGTGGAGAGAAGGTTTTAGCAATAGCAAATGAGCTTGCCATAGATCTTGGTCATTCATATATAGGTACAGAACATATTTTATATGGATTAGCATGTGAAGAAAATGGTGTTGCTGGTAAAGTTTTAGAAAATCAAGGAATTACTCCAGAAGATATATTAGATAAAATCGAGGAATTGATAGGTGCTCAATTAAAAGAAAACTTTTCTGTTTTGGGATTTACTCCTAGAACAAAAAAAATATTAGAAAATGCATATATTGAAGCTAAAAAATTAGGATCAAATTATATAGGAACAGAACATCTTTTAATTGGAATAATGAAAGAAACTGATAGTTTGGCGATTAGAATATTATTAGATTTAGATGTAGATCCAGATAGTTTATATAGTTATATTGCAAAAGCATTAAATGAATTTGAAGAAAGTTTTAACGAAGGTAGTCAAGAAAAAGATAATCAAATAAATTATAATTCAACTCAAAATTTAAATCAATTTGGTAATGATTTAACAAAACAAGCAATGGAAGGAAAATTAGATCCAGTTATTGGAAGAACAGAAGAAACTGATAGAGTAATAGAAATATTGTCCAGAAGAACAAAAAATAATCCTTGTTTGATAGGTGAACCAGGTGTAGGAAAAACAGCAGTTATTGAAGGTTTAGCACAAAAGATAATAAATGGAAATGTGCCAGAGAATTTAAAAAATAAACGTGTTGTAACATTAGATATTACTTCTATGGTTGCTGGTGCGAAATATCGAGGCGATTTTGAAGAAAGAGTAAAAAAATGTTTAGCAGAAGTAAAAAAAGCTCAAGATATAATTTTATTTATAGATGAAATTCATACAATTGTTGGAGCTGGAGCTGCAGAAGGTGCAATTGATGCAGCAAATATTTTAAAACCACTTTTAGCAAGGGGAGAAATTCAAGTAGTAGGGGCAACCACAATTAAAGAATATAGAAAGTATATTGAAAAAGATACAGCTTTAGAAAGAAGATTTCAACCTGTAAATATTGATGAACCAAATAAAGAAGATTCAATAAAAATATTGAAAGGTTTGCGAGATAAGTATGAAGCTCATCATAATGTTAAAATAACAGACGATGCAATAAAAGCTGCAGTTGAGCTGTCAGATAGATATATAAATGATAGATTTCTTCCAGATAAAGCAATTGATTTAATAGATGAAGCATCTGCAAAAATTAAATTAAAATCTTTTGTTGAACCAGAATATTTAAAAAATATGGAAAAGGAATTAGAAAAAGTAGTTAAAGAAAAAGAAGAGGCAATAAATACTCAAAATTTTGAAAGAGCAGCTAAACTTCGAGATAATGAAAAAGAACTATTAGATAAATTAGAGAAGGAAAATGATAGATGGAAAAATAAAAATAATAAAAAAATTATTAACATAGAAAAAGATGATATAGAATTAATTATATCTAGATGGACTGGTATACCAATTTATAAAATTACAGAAAGTGAAAATGAAAAATTAAAAAATCTTGAGAAAAATTTGCATAACAGAGTTGTTGGTCAAGAAGATGCAATTTCTGCAATTTCAAAGGCGATTAGGAGAAGTAGAGTAGGATTAAAGGATCCTAATAGACCTATTGGTTCATTTTTATTTTTAGGACCAACAGGAGTTGGAAAAACAGAACTTACAAAAGCATTAGCTGAAAGTTTATTTGGAAATGAAAATTCTATGATAAGAATAGATATGTCTGAATACATGGAAAGCCATTCTGTTTCAAAATTGATTGGTTCTCCTCCAGGATATGTTGGCTATGAAGAATCAAATGGTCTTACAGAAAAGGTTAGAAGAAAACCATATTCTGTAATTTTATTTGATGAAGTTGAAAAAGCTCATCCTGATATTATGAATATATTGTTACAGATTTTAGAAGATGGAATTTTAACAGATAGTCAGGGAAGAACAGTAAGTTTTAAAAATTGTGTAATAATAATGACTTCAAATATAGGGGCAAGAAATATTACTGATAGAAAAAAATTGGGATTTGCAAATGGAGAACTTTCAGAAGAAAATGAGTACAGTGAAATTAAAAATTCGGTAATGGCGGAATTAAAGAAAGAGTTTAAACCAGAATTTTTAAATAGAATTGATGAGACAGTAATTTTTCATAGATTAAGTAAAGAAGAGATTAGAAAAATAATAGATTTAATGTTAGAAAAAGTTATTAAAAGATTAAACAGTCAAAATTACTTTTTAGTAATAGATGATTCAATAAAAGATTTAATACAAGAAAAAGGAACTGATCCTAATTATGGTGCAAGGCCAATAAGAAGAGCGGTTCAGAATTATATTGAAGATAAAATTGCAGAAGGAATTTTAGACGGAAATATTTTAAAAAATGAAAAAAATGTAATATCTTTTGAAAATGGAGAAATTATTTTAAAACAATTAAATGGAGAAAATATAAATGATTTAAAAAGTATAAAATTATAATTTTAGTGCTGACAATAAAGTCAGCACTTTTTATATTAATTTTTAGACATATCAACAGGATGAACGTGAACAACAGCTTTGTATATTTTTTCTAAGGACTCAACATCTTTTTCAAGATGATTTGCTAAACTATGACTTTTATATGTACTCATGTTTCCATCAACAGCTATTGTGAATACAACAAAATATTTGTATCCTACTGGTGTTGAATAAAGATTATAACAATTTTTTATATCTTCATGTTGATTTACTAGATTTAAAATAAATTCTTTTGTTGATTCGTCTAATGAGACATCCATAAGAACATTATAGCTTTCTATAAATATGCTAATTCCTGTTAATAGAATCCATATAGATATTCCAATTCCAACTAATCCATCTATCCAGTATATTCCAATTAAAGCAAATAAAATAGAAATTAATGTAAATAATGTAATAATACAATCATTTCGATGATCCATATAATTAGATTTTAAAAGAATACTGTTATATTTTTTAAACATAGATTTTGTATATAAATATAGACATAATTTTGTGATTATTGTTATAATACAAACTATTATTAAAATCCAAGAAAATTCAAAATAAGATTTATTAATTAATGTTGAAACAGAATCTATTAGCAATTTAATAGAAACTATAATCATTGTAATACTTATAAAAAGAGAAAAAATATATTCTGCTTTTCCATGGCCAAAATTATGATCATTATCTTTGGGTTCACTTGAAATTTTATTTCCAATGAAAGTCATAAGAGATGCTATTATGTCAGATGCACTGTTTACACTATCTGCAATCATTGCCTGACTATGAGAAATTAAACCAATAGAAGCCTTTATTATTAACAAAAATATATTTCCAAAGATACCCGCTAAACCAGCACTTTTAATGTCTTTAAATTTCTTTTCTTCCATAAGGTGACCTCCAAAATAAAGTATAAAATATATAATAACATAGAATAAAAATTTTTCAATATATTGATTAAAAAAAAAGTATATGTTATAATCGCTTTAGTTTTAACAAAAGAAAGATAGGTGTTATTTTTGATATTTGCTGTAATAATATGCATTTTAGTAACAATGGTATTATTTTTAGCAGTTTTTGCTGTATATCAAATAAAAATGGCAGGAATGGAAGTAAAAGATTTTTGGTCTTTTATAAAAGCTAATGATACCTTAAATAAATTATATGCATTTTCAATTAAATATGAACAATTGACTCCTCAACAACAGATTATGTTTCTAAAGGAGGCAGATACTGTTTTTGATGCTTTTAGAAAGGTACCTGATGAACTTTGGGAAGAGGAATATCAAGAATACATGGAGATTTTAAATAAGTATAAAGAAATAAAAATAAAAAGATGGGAGTCAAAATAAATATATAGAGTTAAATAATCTAAAACTTCACAAAAAATATCAATTTCTCATATTATATAGAAATTGATATTTTTTTTGGGAGAAATAGATATGAAAATAAGATATTTTGATCACTCAGCAACTACTGCAGTTGATGAAAGAGTGCTAGACGAGATGATTCCATATTTTACTAAAGAATATGGAAATCCATCTTCATTATATAGTATAGGAAAATCTAATAAAGAAATTATCAATATTTATAGAATGAAAATTGCTAATATTTTGAATTGTAAAGTAAATGAAATTTATTTTACAAGTGGGGGAAGTGAAAGTGATAATTTAATTTTAAAGGGAATAGCTTTTGCAAATAGTAATAAAGGAAATCATATTATCACAAGTAAAATAGAACATCCTGCAGTCTTAAATACTTGCAAATATCTAGAAAAATTTGGATTTAAAGTAACTTATTTAAGTCCAAATTCAGAAGGGTTTATAGATGCTGAAGAAGTAGAAAAAAATATTACAAGAAATACAATTTTAATTAGTATTATGTTTGCAAATAATGAGATTGGAACAATTCAGCCAATAAAGGAAATAGGAGATATTGCAAGAAAACACAGAATATGTTTTCATACAGATGCTGTTCAAGCAATTGGAAATATAGATATTGATGTAAAAAAATATAACATAGATGCTTTATCTATGTCTGGTCATAAATTTTATGGACCTAAGGGAATTGGCGTAGCATATATAAAAGAAAGTATACCTTTTATGAGAATGCAAGACGGTGGACATCAAGAAAGAGATAAAAGAGCTGGAACTGAAAATGTGGCAGGAATAGTTGGTATTGGAAAGGCTTTAGAATTGGCAACTGAAAACATAGTAGAATATAATAAACATTTAAAAAAATTAAGAGATTATTATGTATCTGAAATAAAAGAAAAAGTACCATATATAAAAATAAATGGAAGCATGGAAAAAAGACTTTCTGGAAATTCAAATATTTCTTTTACAGGTGTGGATGGAAGTAGACTTTTAGAGGAATTGGATCAAAAAGGAATATGTGCATCTAGTGGTTCTGCATGTAGTAGTGGGCTTCTTAATCCATCACATGTTTTACTTGCAATAGGAGTTCCAAATAATTTAGCACGTAGCAGTTTAAGAATAACATTTGGAAAAGATAATGATTTGGAAGATACAAAATATTTGGTTGAAAGTATAGAAGAAATTGTGAAAAAATTAAGATATTAATTTTAAAAAGACTATTGAAGTAATTCAATAGTCTTTTTAAGTTTTATAAAATTTTAAATTATTTTTTATCTTGTTTTACAATATCAGATACAGCACCTAAACTTCCAAGAGCTTTTGTAGCTTCAAATGGAATGAATATTTTATTTGCTTCACCTTTAGCAACTTCTTGTAATGCTTCTAAAGATTTTAATTGAACTAATTTTTCGTTTGGATCCGCTTTTTTAATTGCATCATAAACAACTTGTATTTCTTTAGCCTTTGCTTCAGCCACTTGTTTGATAGCTTCAGCTTCACCAGTAGCTCTTCTAATTTTTGATTCTCTATCAGCTTCAGCATCAAGTATTGCAGCTTGTTTTCTACCTTCAGCTAAAGTAACTGCTGATTGTCTTTCTCCTTCTGCTTCAAGAATTAAAGCTCTTTTATTTCTTTCAGCGTTCATTTGTTTTTCCATTGCATCTCTAATATCAGCAGGTGGTGTGATATCTTTTATTTCAACTCTATCAATTTTACAACCCCAAGCATCTGTTGCTTCATCAAGAATAACTCTTAATTTATCATTGATTTGGTCTCTTGAACTAAATGTTTGATCAAGTTCCATTTTACCAACAATATCACGAATTGTAGTTATTGCTAAATATTCAATACCACTTTTTAAATTTTGAATTTCATAAACAGCTTTTGCTGGATCTGTAATCTTATAGAATACAACTGTATCTATAGTTATTGTAACATTATCAAAAGTTATAACTCCTTGTGGTGGAATATCCATTGTTTGTTGTTTTAAACTTACAACTGAACGAACCTTATCTAAAAAAGGAATAATTATTGTAAGACCAGCATCAGCAACTTTGTGAAATCTACCTAATCTTTCAATAATATAAACTTCTGATTGTCTAACAACTTTAATTGTGTTGTATGCTATTATGCAGATAATAACAAATAATACTAATAAAAATCCTCCCATTATATTTTATCCTCCTAAAATTTATTTTAATTTTTTATTAATGGTTTTACGATAGCTTTTACACCTTCAATTTTTTCAACAATTACTTCTGTATCTTTTGGAATATGTGTATTATCTAAAGATTTTGCGGACCAAGATTCATTTTCTATTTTAATTTGACCCTTTCCATCTATTGGTTCTATATCTACAGTAACTTTTCCAATTTTACCCGCTAATGAAAAAGAATTTGTTTTTATATAATTTTCTTTTGGCATAATTTTGTCTACGAATGGCTTAGTCGCAAATAATAAAAATATTGATATTATTAAAAAGAAGGCAATTTGTAAAATAATATTATCTACAAAAAAGCTTAAAATCATTGTTGCTAGAGCCCCAATTGAAAACCAAAATACTAGAAAACCAGTTGTAGATATTTCTATTATTAGAAATATTCCTGCAGTTATTAACCAAATTTGCCACATAACTACCTCCAATCCATTCTAATAATCATTTTTAAGAATAAAAAACTTCATTTCTATTATACTATAAATATTTATAAAAATAAACTATTTTTAATAAAAATATGTCAAAAATTGTAGATTTTTTTAGAAGCTTATTATATAATTTAAAACATAACTAAAATAAATGGAGAAAACAAATGATGATTAAGAATAGAAAATTAAATAAATTAAAAGTAAGACGTTTTATAATTGTTTGTATTGCAATTATATTTATTATAATATTTATATGTATGAAGATTAATAAAAATAACAATAAATATAAAGAGTTGACGATTTTATTAAATAATGAATTTATTGAACTTAGTAAAGATGTAATTATTGATGAAAATAATAATATCTTTTTTTCAAAAGATGATATACAACAAATTTTTGATAGCACAATTTATTACAACGAAGCCGAAAAAGAATTAATAACAACTTATAATAATCATGTAGCTTTGCTTAAAGTTGATGAAAAAAATGCTGAAATAAATGATGAAAAAGTAGAACTTAAACGGAGTTTTGCAAGAAATTAATGGGGATATATATTTACCAATAACAGATTTACAGGTTGTATATGACCTTGAAATTAAATATTCTAAAAATAGTAATAGAATAATAATTGATACGATAACAAAAGAAAAAGTAGAAGCAACTATTAGTAAGAGAGCAAATGTAAAAAGTAGAAGAGGATTATTTGCAAGTAATGTTGAAAAGTTAATTATTGGTGATAAAGTAGTAATACTTGGAGATGAAGGAAAATATAAAAAAATAAGAACACCGCTTGGAAATATTGGATATATTAAAGAAAAAAATTTATCTAATGAAACTACAATTAGAGAAAATCAAGTTGAAGAGAAAAAAGAATTAGTTGTTTACAGAAATTATTCAAATATTTCCGGAATTTATGATAATATACAAGTTGATGAGAAAAAGTTAAATGTAGTAATACCGGTATTTTTCTATTTAGATGAGAATAGTAAGGTTTCTGATAAAACTAATAATACAACAGCAACTTATTCTATTTATAAAACTTGGACAGATGATAATAAGCTTACTATATTGCCAACTTTTACTAATAATGAAAGCGTTTCAAATAGCTTACTTAGTTATTCAGAAAGAAGTGCAGTTATAAATTCTTTGAAAAATTATTTATTAAATTATAGTTATATGGGAATTAATATAGAATTTGACACAATTGATGATATTAATAGTTTTTATAGATTTATTTTAGAACTTGTTCCGAGATTTGAAGAAGCAAAATTAAAAGTGGCAGTTACATTAAATAATAATTTGGATAAATCTAGATTAGAAAATGTAGTTGATTATGTAATAGAAAAATAATCATTTTATGTGATTAAAAATATAAATAATAAAAATAAAGATAAGGAAAATAATATGAGTGCAAAAAAGGTAATTTTAATAATATTTATATGTATATTAATTTTAGTAATTTCTGGTTTTATAGGAGCTTTTATATGGTATAATAGTAATTTAAAACCAGTAAGTCAAGAAAAAGTTTCAGAAGATGATTATATAAGAGTTGAAATAACAGAAGGAATGGGAATATCTCAAATTGCTAATTTATTAGAGGAAGCTAATGTTATTAAAAATGCAAATGCAATGAAAATATATGCAAAAATTAATAATTTAAGTGGACTTAAAGCAGGAAAATATGATTTTAATAACTCAGAAAATGTAGAAGCTATACTTACACATATAATTAATGGAGAAGTAGCTGATGATAGTATAAAAATTACTTTTATTGAAGGAAAAAATATGAGATGGATAGCTAAAGCTATAGCTCAAAAAACTGTAAATACAGAAGAAGATGTATTTGAATTATTAGAAAACGAAGATTATATAGATGAGTTAGTTGAAAAATACTGGTTCATAACAGATGATATAAAAAATGAAGATATATATTATCCTTTAGAAGGTTACTTATTACCAGATACTTATGTTTTTGAAAATGATGAAGTTTCAGTAAAAACAATATTTAATGTAATTTTGAATTTTACTGAAAAATATTTAGATTCAATTAGAGAAGAAATTGAAGATAATGATTTAAGTGTCCATGAAATATTGACTTTGGCATCTCTTGCTGAACTTGAAGGAAAATCATTAGAAGATAGAGAGGAAATTGTAGGAGTTTTCTTTAATAGAATAAATGATGGAATGAGTTTGGGAAGTGATGTTACTACATATTATGCTTTTAAAGTTGATATGGGAGAAAGAGATTTAACAGCAAAAGAACTAAATACTGAAAACCCTTATAATACTAGAGGACCAAATATGGGAGGAAAAATTCCTGTTGGGCCAATTTGCAATCCTAGTAAATTAGCTATAGAAGCTACTTTAAATTATAAGGAAACTGATAATTATTATTTTGTTGCAGATAAGAATGGAAAAGTATATTTTACAAAAAATAATGAAGAACATAATAAAATGATAAATAAATTAAAAAAAGATAATTTATGGTATGTATATAATTAAATTTTGAAATATTTGAAATAATAGTTTGTATATGTATATTTGTTGACAAAGAGAATAAAATAATTTATAATAAATGCATTATTATAAATTGCGTTGAAGAATGAAAGCTATTAGAAAAACATTTTACAGAGAAAAAATGCCATTGGGTGAGAGCGTTTTAAATTAAGTTCTTTTAGTGAAACACATTTGGAGCAAAATTAAATTAATTGTTGTAAATTTTTTAATGCAATAATTTATTTAAAAGAGGAAAACTTTATGTTTTCAAATAGGGTGGCACCGCGGAAGTAAAGCTTTCGTCCCTGTAACTATATGTTACAGAGATGAAAGCTTTTTTGATATATTTCCGTCCCTATAAAGAAAAAGAGGTGAAATTATGAAAGGAAATATTTACAGAACTTACAATTGTTCAGAATTAAGAGAAAAACACGTAGGAGAAAAAATTAGTCTTGCAGGATGGGTAGACACAATAAGAGATTTAGGAGGAGTTTTATTTATTGATTTAAGAGATCAATATGGAATTACTCAAGTAGTAATTTCAGGTGATGAAAAAAAGGTAGATTTTGCATCAAAGATACCAATTGAATCTACAATAACAGTTTCAGGAATAGTAAGATTAAGAGATAAAGAGACAGTAAATGAATCAATACAAACAGGTAAAGTTGAGTTATTTGCAGATAAAATTGAAATTTTAGGAAAAAGGACAAAGGGATTACCTTTTGAAATATTAAATAATAGAAATGTTAGAGAAGATTTAAGATTAGAATATAGATTTTTAGATTTACGTTCAAGAAAAAATTTAGAAAACTTAAAATTAAGAGCGGAACTTATACAATTTTTGAGAAAAGAAATGATTGAACAAGGATTTTTGGAGGTCCAAACACCAATTCTTACAAGTTCGTCTCCAGAGGGAGCTAGAGATTATTTGGTGCCAAGTAGAGTATATCCTGGAAAGTTTTATGCTCTTCCACAAGCACCCCAACAATTCAAGCAACTATTAATGGTTTCTGGAATTGATAAATATTTTCAAATAGCTCCTTGTTTTAGAGATGAAGATTCACGAGCAGATCGTTCTCCAGGAGAATTTTATCAATTAGATATGGAAATGGCATTTGCAACACAAGAAGATGTTTTTGAGATTATGGAAAAAGTCATTTATGATGCTTTTACTAAATTTTCAAATAAAAAAGTTTTAGAATATCCTTTTCCAAGAATTTCTTATAATGATGCTATGCTTAAATACGGTACTGATAAACCAGACTTAAGAAATCCTTTAATAATAAAAGATGTTACAGATATTTTTGAAAAATTAGATATAAAAGTATTTAATGGAAAAATAGTAAGAACTATAACTTTACCAAATGGTGCAAATGCAACTAGAACTTTTTATGATAGTATGGTTGAATTTGCAATAAATGAATGCAAGGCAAAAGGTTTAGCATGGCTTAAGGTAAATGATGATAGAACTCTTCAAGGACCGATTGCTAAACTTATACCAGATGAATCGAGAGAAATTTTATTAACTAAAACTGATGCAAAGCCTGGTGATAGTATCTTCTTTATTGCTGAACATAAGGGAATAGTTGAGAAATTAGCTGGGCAAATAAGACAAGAAATAGGAAAAAAGCAGAATTTAATAGATGATTCTATTTATAAATTTTGTTGGATTGTTGATTTTCCTATGTATGAAATTGGGGATGATGGAAAAATAGAATTTTCTCATAATCCATTTTCAATGCCACAAGGTGGAATGGATTCTTTAATAACAAAAGATCCATTAGAAATTTATGCTTATCAATATGATATTGTTTGTAATGGAATAGAACTTTCTTCTGGTGCTGTAAGAAACCATGATCCTGAAATTATGGTTAAAGCGTTTGAAATAGCAGGATATAAAGAGGATGAGATAATGAATAAATTTTCAGCCTTATATAAAGCTTTTCATTATGGTGCACCACCACATGCCGGAATTGCACCAGGTATTGATAGAATGTTAATGCTTTTAACCTCAGAAGAATCAATAAGAGAAGTTATAGCTTTTCCAATGAATTCAAAAGCACAAGATTTATTAATGGGAGCACCAGGTAAAATAACAGATAAACAATTAAAGGATATTCATATAAAGTTGGATATTTAATATAAAAAATAAATATATAAGTTAAAAAAATTTTGTAAATTATATGGATTTACAAAATTTTTTTAAAATTTAAATTATAAGAATTTAAAATATTAATAATCTTTATAAATATAAATTTTTATAGAAAAATCTTAGAAAAAACTAGTTTACAATAAATAAAAAATATTATATAATATCTAAATCAAAAAATATAAAAAAGGGGCAATATAAAATGAATGAAAATGAAATTAATAATGATGATGTAATTCAAACAGAAGAAGATGTTAATAGATTAATGCAGGTAAGAATTGATAAATTAAAAGAATTACAAGAAAATGGAAAAGATCCATTTGAAATAACAAAATATGATAGAACAGAATTTTCTCAAGATATAAAAGATAATTATGAACAATATGAAGGAAAAGATGTTTCTGTAGCTGGAAGAATTATGGCCAAAAGAGTTATGGGAAAGGCATCTTTTTGTACAATACAAGATAGTAAAGGAAAAATTCAAAGTTATGTCAGTATAAATGATTTAGGTGAAGAATCTTATAAAGCATTTAAGACATTTGATATAGGAGATATTATTGGATTAAAAGGTTTTGTATTTAAAACTAGAACAGAAGAAATTTCTATTCATGCAAAAGAAGTAATTTTGCTTACAAAATCTTTAAGAGATTTACCTGAAAAATTTCATGGATTAAAAGATATTGATTTACGTTATAGACAAAGATATGTAGATTTAATTGTTAATCCAGAAGTTAAAGAGACTTTTATTTTAAGAAGTAGAATATTAAAAGAAATTAAAAATTATTTAGATAATGAAAATTTCTTAGAAGTCGATACACCTATTTTAAATACTATAGCAGGTGGAGCTTCAGCCAGACCTTTTATAACTCATCATAATACATTAGATATTGATATGTATTTAAGAATTGCTAACGAATTATATTTAAAAAGATTAATAGTAGGCGGTTTTGACAGAGTATATGAGATGGGAAGAATGTTTAGAAATGAAGGAATGGATATTAAACATAATCCAGAATATACAGGAATGGAATTATATGCAGCATATCAAGATTATAATGATATGATGAATTTAACAGAAAACTTAATAAGAACAGTAAGTAAAAAAGTACTTGGAACTGCTAAAATTAATTATCAAGGAACAGATATTGATTTAGAGTCACCTTGGAGAAGAGTTACAATGATAAATGCAATTAAAGAAGTAACAGGAGTAGATTTTAATATTATAAACACTGATGAAGAAGCAATTAAAGTTGCTAAAGAAAAAGGTGTTGAACTTGAAGAATCAAAACAAACTAGAGGATATATTATAAATGCATTTTTTGAGGAATTTGTTGAAGAAACATTAATACAACCAACATTTATTTATGATTATCCAGTTGATGTTTCACCACTTACAAAGAGAAAACCATCTGACAAGAGATTAGTTGAAAGATTTGAAGTATTTATTGATGGACGCGAATATGGAAATGCTTACTCAGAATTAAATGATCCTATTGATCAAAAAGGAAGATTTTTAGATCAATTAAAACAAAGGGAAGCAGGAGATGAAGAAGCAAATATGATGGATGATGATTTTGTCATGGCTCTAGAATATGGTATGCCTCCAACGGGTGGACTTGGAATTGGAGTTGATAGATTGGTTATGCTATTGACAAATTCTGCATCAATTAGAGATGTAATTTTATTCCCAACAATGAAGCCACTGAATTAGTTTAATAATAGCAATAGATGTATTTGAAAAGCATATAAAATTATGAATTATATAATTAAATTTATTATTTATAATTTAATAAGCTTAAAAAATACTTGAATATAGATTTTTGATTTTTAAAATTGAAAATCTATCACATAAAGAAATAAATATATTTGCACACAGTGGAAGACATTTAAAAGATGGAAAAATACATTTCTATCCAAAATCAAGAAACTTTAAAACAGCAGAGGAATTTATCGAGCGTGCTAAAGAAGTATTAACACATGAGCTTTTTCACTATTTAATTCAACCTGATAAATATATAACTGATAGAAAACTTTTAAAAGAAATAGCAGAATTTTATGTGGAAGGATTAGTGGAAAAAGAATCAAGAAAATTTTTTGAAGTGCATAAAACTGAAATTTTATTTAGAAAAGCTAATTACGAATGTAATATAGATTTTGTAAATATGATTCAGTCTAAATTACAAGCAGATACATATGAAGTGATTTTTAGCCAAAGTGATTATCTTAAAAATATTTATAATTATGTGAATGAATATAATCAAATCAAACAAAAAACAAAAGTTAAGAAAGAAATTAGTATAGAATCAGTAATTAACGAAGGACGTTAAAATAATAAAATTAAGAAATATAGGAGGAATTTATTTTGGAATACTCAAAAAAAATTGATGAAAAATGGCAAAAGAAATGGAAAGAAGAGGATATATATAGATTTAATATTAATGACAAAAAAGAAAAATTCTATACATTAGAAATGTTTTCATATCCATCTGGTGCCAAACTACATTTAGGACATTGGTTTAATTATGGACCCGCTGATTCATTTGCAAGATTTAAAAAGATGAAAGGATATAATGTATTTCATCCAATGGGATTTGATGCTTTTGGACTTCCAGCAGAGAATTATGCTATAAAAACAGGTATACATCCAGAAGATTCAACAAAAAATAATATACAAACTATGAAACGTCAACTAGAAGAAATGGGTGGAAGTTATGATTGGAATTATTCTGTAGAAACATGTATGCCTGATTATTATAAATGGACTCAATGGCTTTTCTTAAAATTATATGAAGCAGGGTTAGCTTATAAAAAAGAAGCTCCTGTTAATTGGTGTGATAATTGTAAAACTGTTTTGGCAAATGAACAGGTTATCGGTGGAAAATGTGAAAGATGCGGATCTGAAGTAAAAAGAAAAAAACTAGCACAGTGGTTTTTTAAAATCACAGATTATGCAGAAGAATTATTAGAAGGATTAGAAACTTTAGATTGGCCAGAATCAACAAAAAAAGTGCAAGTAAATTGGATTGGAAAATCAGAAGGAAGTGAAATAAAATTTTCTTGCCAAGATAATAAACACGAGATAACTGTATTTACAACTAGAGCAGATACTTTATGTGGTGTAACTTATATAGTTGTTGCTCCTGAAAGTAATCTTGTTCAAGAAATAACAACTGATGAATATAAAGAAAGTGTTGAAAATTATATAAAAGAAACTTCAAAATTAAGTGAAATTGAGAGATTATCAACAGAGAAAGAAAAAACAGGTGTATTTACAGGTGCATATGCAATAAATCCTATAAATGGAGAAAAAGTTCCAATTTGGATTGCTGATTATGTATTAGAAGATTATGGTACAGGTGCTGTTATGGCAGTTCCTGCACACGATACAAGAGATTATGCTTTTGCTACAAAGTATAACTTACCAATAAGAAAAGTTGTAGAAAGTAAAGATGGTAAAGAAATAGAATTACCATATACAGAATATGGAATACTAGTAAATAGTGATAAATATAATGGTTTAACTTCAAAAGATGCTAAAAATAAAATTACAGAAGATTTAAATAAAATAGGAAAAGGAAATAAAACAATTAATTACAGATTAAAAGATTGGTTAGTATCAAGACAAAGATATTGGGGCGCTCCTATTCCAATTATATATTGTGATAAGTGTGGAATAGTACCAGTACCTGAAAAGGATTTACCAGTTTTGCTTCCATATAATGTAGAATTTAGACCAGATGGCGAATCACCACTAAGAAAGTGTAATGAGTTTATGAATTGCACTTGTCCAAAATGTGGTGGAAAAGCGAAAAGAGAGGCTGATACATTAGATACATTTGTATGTTCTTCTTGGTATGAATTAAGATATCCAGATTCAAAAAACAAAGAAAAAGCATTTGATAAAGAAATTATAAATAAGTTAGCTCCAGTTGATACTTATGTAGGTGGAAAAGAACATGCAGCTATGCACTTGATATATGCTAGATTTATGACCAAAGCTTTAAGAGATTTGGGATACTTAGATTTTGATGAACCATTTAAGAGATTAGTTCATCAAGGTATGATTTTGGGACCTGATGGAAATAAAATGAGTAAAAGTAAAGGAAATACGGTATCTCCAGAAGAGTATATAGAAAAATATGGTGCTGATATATTTAGAATGTATATAATGTTTGGATTCGATTATAGACAAGGCGGACCATGGGATGAAAAAGGAATAGAATCAATGGTAAAATACTTCTCAAGAATTGAAAGATTAATTGAGAAGGTAAAATCTTTAAAAGGAAATAATAAAAATGAAATAGGAGCAGAAGAAAAAGAATTACTTAGAGTTAAAAACCAAACAATTAAGTCTATGGAAAATGATATAGATGACTTTAGATTCAATACAGCTATAGCACGAAGCATGGAATTATTTAATAAAATAAGTGAATATATTAAAAATGAAGATACAGTAAATATTAAAGTATTAAATAATACAGTTGAAACTTTTATAACTCTATTAGCTCCACTTGCTCCACATTTTGCAGAAGAACAATGGGAAAAAATAGGAAAAAAAGATTTTGTTTACAATCAAAACTGGCCACAAATAATAGAAAGTGAGATAAATGGTGGAAGTAAAGAAATTCCAGTTCAAGTAAATGGAAAATTAAAATTCTGCATTACAGTGGATGCTGAAGAAAGTACAGATGATATGCTTAAAACTATAAAAAATTCACAACAAGTCTTAGAGATTTTTGATAAATATGAAATTATAAAAGAAATATATGTTCCAGGAAAAATATATAATTTAGTTGTAAAAAATAAATAAAGTTAGTTAAAATACTAATGATTAAATTTAAGGAGGAATGTAATGTTTTTTGGATATAATGGTATAAATAAAAATCTTATATATGGATTATTAATAATATTGGTAATACTGTCACTTTTTAGCATGAGTTCTGCAGAATGGATTTCAATATTATTAACATTGCCAGCTGTAATTATTGCTATTACTTTTCATGAATTTGCACATGCTTTTGCTGCAGATAGATTAGGTGATACTACTCCTAGAAATCAAGGGAGATTAACATTAAATCCATTATCTCATTTAGATCCATTTGGATTTATATTATTAATGTTTGCACATATTGGTTGGGGAAAACCTGTAGAAATCAATCCAAATAATTTTAATACAAACAAATCAAGAGGTTTTTGCGAATCTATGGTAGCATTAGCAGGCCCTTTAATGAATTTCTTTATAGCAATAGTTGCTTGTTTTGCTTATGCACTTATTCCAATATTTTTCCCACATTTTATTAATACAAATATTGGTAATATAGTAATGCTTTTATTGAATCTTATTATAATTATAGATATAGGGCTAGGAGTTTTTAATTTAGTACCATTACCACCATTAGACGGAGAAAAAATATTTAGAAATATATTGCCATATAATTTACAAAATTGGCTTATAAGAAATTATCAAACTTTATATGTAATATTTCTAATTTTATGGATTTTTGGATTTTTAGAAATTATTGTTTCACCGGTGATTTCTACAATATCTAATTTAATTTTTTCAGTAGTTACTCATATAGTTTCGTTATTTTTTTAATATTATAAATATATTAAAGCTATTTGATAAATTTGAAATATAAAATTACAACTTTAAATATTAAGGTAGGAAATGAATTGAAAGATATAGTAATATTAGGAATTGAATCTAGTTGTGATGAAACCTCTGTATCTATTGTGAAAAATGGTAGAGAGGTTTTATCAAATTGCATAAATTCCCAAATAAAAATACATGAAGAATATGGTGGGGTTGTCCCAGAAATTGCATCAAGATGCCATACAGAAGTTATAAATGCAATAATGAAAGAAGCTTTAAAGGAAGCAAATGTTACTTTATCTGATATAGATGCAATAGCTGTAACACAGGGACCAGGATTAGTCGGTGCTTTACTTGTAGGAGTTTCTTATGCAAAAGGATTAAGTTATGTAACAGGAAAACCACTTATTGCGGTAAATCATATAGAAGGACATATTGCAGGAAATTATTTAACTCATAAAGATTTAAAACCACCATTTATTTGCTTAATTATTTCTGGTGGACATACTCATTTAGTAAATGTAAAATCATATAGTGATTTTGAAATTTTGGGTAAAACAAGAGATGATGCAATAGGAGAGGCATTTGATAAAGTGGCTAGAGTTATCGGACTTCGGATATCCAGGAGGTCCAAAGATAGATAGTATGGCAAAAGAAGGTAGTGCTAGTATAAAGTTACCAGTAACACATTTTGATAATTTAGATTTTAGTTTTAGTGGAATAAAAACAGCAGTAATTAATTTAAATCATAAAAATTCAAGTATTAATAAAGCAGATTTATGTGCAAGTTTTGAATTGGCTGTAACTAGTATGCTTTTAGATAATGTGAAAAAAGCTATAGATATATACAACACTGATACTATTGTAATTGCAGGTGGTGTTTCAAGAAATTCTTTTATAAGAAAATCTTTTGATGACCTATCAAAAGAAATGAAAATTAAAGTTTATTATCCAGAACCAATACTTTGTACTGATAATGCAGCAATGATAGCATCTGCTGGATATTATAATTTCTTAAATGGAGAAAAGGCAGATTTAAAATTAAATGCAATACCTAATTTAAAAATAGGAGGATAAAATGTCTATATATGTGATAGGTGACTTACATTTATCTTTTTCTGTAGATAAGCCAATGGATATATTCGGCTATAATTGGGAAAATCATGCTGAAAAAATAAAAGAAAATTGGATTCAAAAAGTTAATGATGAAGATACGGTAATTCTTCTTGGAGATTTTTCTTGGGCTACATATTTAGAAGATACATATAAAGATTTTGAATTTTTAAATAACTTACCTGGAAAAAAAATTTTATCAAAAGGAAATCATGATTATTGGTGGACTACAGTAACTAGTATGAAAAAATTTTTAAAAGAAAATAATTTTGATAATATAGATTTTCTTTACAATAATTCATTTTTGATTGAAAACAAAATTATTACTGGTACTAGAGGTTGGATTAATACTTGGAAATCAGAAGAAAATTATAAAATATTAAAAAGAGAAAATGATAGATTAAAACTTTCTATAGAATCAGGAATTAAAAATTTTGGAAATGATAAGGAAATAATAACTTTCATTCATTATCCACCATTTTATAAAGAAAATGAAGTACCAGAAGAAATTGATTTTATAAAAACTTTAAGTAAATATAATATAAAAAAATGTTATTATGCTCATCTTCATGGAGATTCTCATAAAGAAGCAATAGAAGGAAATGTAAAAGATATTGAATTTAAGTTAGTTAGTTCTGATTATTTAAAGTTTGATTTAATAAAAATCAATTAATAAAGGTGTACCTTTTTAAATTCTAAAAAGGAATATATCAATTTAGATTTACAAAATATTTTAAATCAATACGTTATTTGAAATATATAAAAAATAAAACGAAAGAAAATAGAAAACTATCATTTGATGATAATGATTCAAGATAATAGGAAGATAAAAATGGAAGATAATAAAAAAGATTATTTTAATTCTGAATTACAAATGAAATTAGATAAATACATAACAACTAAAAAATATGGTGATTTTAAGCCTTTTATTGATGATATTTTTCAACGAAGAAAATATGAATTTGATCTATCAAATCAACAAATTGAAGATGATATAAGATTATTCAAAAAAAATGTAAAAAAAATTAAAGTTATTTCAGAAGAAAAAGCTCGAGGATTTAATGGCTTTTTTAGAAGGCCTCATGGAAAAATAATACCTCGGATGTATATCAATAAGTGAAGAAACTTTAAAAGGATTTCCTGATCCAGAAATATTATATAAAATTTTTACTCATGAAATATATCATGCATGTACATATGAAGGAGGAAAAAATGTAGGATTGGAAATTAGGCCCAAATTATCTATAGATATATTAAAAAAAATAATAAAAGGCGATGAAGTTGGCAATATTGAATATATGAAGTTACAACTAGCTGGAATAGCTTTAAATGAATGCTTTACAGAAGTTTCTGCTAATAGAGCATCTAGTTCAAGAACTAAAAATGACTTTTTAAATTCAAATTTTTATACAAATAGTTATACTAGTATTACATTTTCAGTTGATTTGTTAGCTGCAAGCTTAGGATTAACAGAAAAAGAGTTGTTAAAATCAGGATTAAGTGGTAGGGAAAATTTAATGGAAAAAATTTGTTCAAAATTTCCAATAGAATCTAGGGAAGAAGCAATAAATTTATTTGATAAATTTGAACAATATTTAACTAATATGCATAAGAGCTTGTATATTCAAAGAGCAATGTTTGAAAAAGAACAATATAAAGAGAATCTTAAATTATTAATTGGTACAATATACGATTTGGGATATTTGCAAATATCTAGTAGTAAACAACCTTCAACTCCTGAATATATGTCAGAATTAATTTTTAGATCAACCAAAATACAAAACATAATAGATAGATTGGAAACACCTATTGATAGTAGATATTCTTTTGATAAACGACTTTTTTCCCAAGATCTTATTGATGAAGTTAAAGCAGGAAATTCTAAATCAAAATCTAGATTTCTTGATAAAATTACAGAGTTATATAAAAAGAATCCAGAAAATGCTATGACAACTAAAGAATATTATCAAGATTATGTGTGGAGAGAAGATTATGATTCTGGTAAACAATGGGATAATTCGATTTGTCAATCTTTTAAAGATGTATTACAATCAAAGAAGGTAAAAGAATCAATAGTTGATAAAATAAAAAAGACATTTAAACAAATTAGAGAACAACCACTTGAATTAAAACCAGCAAAAGACCACATTAAATTAATTCCGAGAAAAGGCCAAGAGGAAATAAATAAATTTGATGAAGAAATTAAAGTGAATGTAACACCACAAATTACGAAACCAGAAAATTCGCTAAGCAAAACACAGCCAGATGAAGATAAAACTGATGATTTTACAATATTTACAATATAATAAGAGGAGAGAATAATGCAAGACAAACAAAAAAACATTAGAAATTTTAGTATAATTGCACACATTGATCATGGAAAATCCACTCTAGCAGATAGAATTATTGAAATGACTGGCGCATTATCTAAAAGAGAAATGGAAGCTCAAGTATTAGATAATATGGATATTGAACGTGAAAGAGGAATAACAATAAAATCTCAAGCAGTAAAAATGAATTATACAGCTAAAAATGGAGAAGTTTATGAATTTAATTTAATTGATACTCCAGGGCATGTTGATTTTAATTATGAGGTATCTAGAAGTTTAGCAGCATGTGAGGGGGCAATTTTAATAGTAGATAGTACACAAGGAGTTGAAGCTCAAACTCTTGCAAATGTTTATCTTGCTTTAGATGATAATTTGGAAATTTTACCTGTAATAAATAAAATTGATTTGCCAAATGCAAGACCTGAAGAAGTAAAAAAGGAAATAGAAGATATTATTGGGATTCCAGCAATGGATGCTCCGTGTATTTCAGCAAAAACGGGACTAAATGTTGAGGAGGTATTAGAAAGAATTATTACAGATATACCTTCACCAAAAGGTGATCCAGATTCGGAACTTCAAGCATTGATATTTGACTCATATTATGATAATTATAAAGGTGCTTTAAGTTATGTAAGAATAAAAAATGGTAAAATAAAAGCAAATGATGAAATATTATTTATGGCAACAGGAAAGATATTTACTGTTACCGAAGTTGGATATTTTGGGGCAGGAGAATACATACCAACTGATATATTAGAAGCAGGAGAAGTCGGATATATAGCTGCTAGCGTAAAAACAGTTTCGGATTTGCATGTTGGTGATACAATTACTTTAAAAGAAAAGCCCGCAAAAGAACCATTGCCTGGTTATAAACAAGCAAATTCAATGGTATATTGTGGAATGTATCCATTAGATGGAAGTGAGTATGAACCGTTAAAAGATGCTTTAGAAAAATTAAAGTTAAATGATGCTGCTTTAAATTATGAACCTGAAACATCTGCTGCACTTGGATTTGGATTTAGATGTGGCTTTTTAGGTTTATTACACTTAGAAATTGTAATTGAAAGATTGGAAAGAGAATTTGATATAGGTTTGATTACAACTTCGCCGTCTGTTATTTATAAAGTGCATAAAACTAGTGGAGAAGTAATTGAATTATATAACCCTACAGAATTGCCGCCTCAAACCGAAATAAGTTATATGGAAGAACCTATTATGAATGTAGAAATATTAATTCCAAAAGATTATGTAGGTAATGTAATGAAGGTATGTCAAGAAAGAAGGGGCATTTATGTAGATATGAAATATTTAGATGAGTCCAGAGTAACATTAAAATATGATATGCCTTTAAATGAGATTATTTATGACTTTTTTGATACAATAAAGTCAAAAACAAAAGGATATGCATCAGTAGATTATGAATTTAAAGAATACAGAAGAGCAGATTTATTAAAATTAGATTTGTATATAAATAACGAGGCTGTTGATGCACTTTCATTTATAGTTCATAAGGATTCAGCATATGAACGAGGAAGAAAAATGGCAGAAAAATTAAAAAAGGTTATACCAAGGCAATTATTTGAAATTCCAATACAAGCTGTTGTTGGCGGAAAAATTATAGCAAGAGAGACTTTGTCGGCAATGAGAAAAGATGTATTAGCAAAATGTTATGGTGGAGATATAACAAGAAAGAAAAAATTATTAGAAAAACAGAAAAAAGGTAAAAAGAAAATGCGACAAATAGGAAATGTTGAGGTACCACAAGAAGCATTTCTAGCTGTTTTAAAACTAGATGATGAAGAATAATATTAAAAAAGTAGAGGGGTTAAAAATGGAAGAAGATAATTTAAATGAAAATGAGAAAAATGAAGAGATAAAAGGTTTTCGTATAGATAGAAGAAAATCAGAAAGAAGAGAAGAAGAAAGAAGACAAGATGATAGAAGAACTGGAGAAGATAGAAGAAAATCAGAAAGAAGAGTAACTCCAAGAAATGGTTTTGATAGAAGAATTGGTGAAAGAAGAGCTGAAACAGATAGAAGATTTATAGATAGAAGAGCAGGAGAAGAAAGAAGAATAAATGATAATTCTTCTTATGAATATGATGATGTTGTTGTAGGAAGAAATGCGGTTTTAGAACTTTTAAAATCAGAGAAAGACATTAATAAAATATATATAGCACGTGGTCAAAGACATGGTTCTATTAATGAGATAATTGCTAGAGCAAAAGAGAAAAAAGTAGTTTTAGTAGAAGTTGATGAAGTAAAGCTAGATAATATGGCTAAAAATAATCAGGGAGTAGTTGCTACAGTTCCACCATTTAACTATTGTGAAGTTGAAGATATTTTAGAATATGCTAAAAGCAAAAATGAAGATCCATTTATTTTAATATTAGAAGGAATAGAGGATCCACATAATTTAGGATCAATTATAAGAACTGCTGAAACTGCTGGAGTACATGGAGTTATTATACCAAAAAGAAGAAGCGTACAAGTTAACAGCACAGTAGTAAAAGTTTCAACAGGTGCAACGTCATATGTGAAAATTGCTAGGGTTAATAATATAAATGAAACGATTAGAAACTTAAAAGATATGGGCATATGGGTAATTGGAGCAGATGGAAATGCAGAGACGGAATATTATAATCAAAATTTAAGAGGTCCATTAGCAATAATAATTGGAAGTGAAGGATTTGGAATGAGCAAACTTGTTAAGGAAAATGCAGATATACTAATAAAAATTCCAATGAAAGGAAAAATAACTTCACTAAATGCTTCTGTTTCAACTGGAATAATAATTTATGAAGCAGTAAGACAAAGAATGTAAAAATAATCCCTTTATATCAAAATCAACATAATATTGATATAAAGGGATTTTTAATTGCTTTTTACTAATTTTCTGGAAAGATAACTTTCATATATTTTAATAAAGATTCCATAAAACAATAATAAAAAATATTATCTTCTGCAATTTTTTCAAATAAGTTTATAAAATTTTTATTATATGTTTCACAATCAAAAGTATTTAGATATCCATTTGTTCTAAGAGTATTTTCTAAGAATTGCTTTAATTCTATAATACTGTTGATATTTTCTTTTATATTTTCAAAGCTTTTCTTAATAGTGTCAAGACAAGAAACAAGAGAATTGATATCATTTTCATCTGTTGCATTGTAAATTCCGTCAGAAATTTTTTCAAGGTATAAAAGCAAAGTCTTTTTTAGTTGTCTTTGCTCATTTAGAATATTATTTAATACTTTAATTTCATTTTGTATTGTATTAGAATCTATCATAAATTTTGGTAAAATCATTTTTTCCCTCCGTTATTACAACTAATAAAATTATAATATAATATAAAAAAAAATACAATATTATAAAATAAATAGATTTAAATTTTATGAAATGTAAAAAGATGAAATAATTATAGAAAAAAATATAATTGCATAAAAAAGCTTGCAATTTATAAAGTGAAATGGTAAAATAATTGTGTTAAAAGAAATGAATCGAAACAGATTTAAAAAAAAAACCCTTTTTTAAATCTGTTTTTTTATTTTATATATTTATTGAAAGGAGCAAAAATGGGAACAAAGTATATTTTTATAACAGGAGGAGTTGTATCAGGACTAGGTAAAGGAATTACAGCATCATCTTTGGGAAGATTATTAAAAAACAGAGGTTACAAGGTTATTAATCAAAAGTTTGATCCATATATAAATGTTGATCCTGGAACCATGAGTCCATATGAGCATGGAGAAGTTTTTGTTACAGATGATGGGGCTGAAACAGACTTAGATTTGGGACACTATGAAAGATTTACAGATGTAAATTTAAATAAAAATTGTAGTGTAAGCTCTGGAAAAATCTATCAAAGTGTAATAAATAAGGAAAGAAGAGGAGACTATTTGGGAAAAACAGTTCAAGTAATTCCTCATGTTACAAATGAAATAAAAGAAAATATATATAGTTTTGAAGGACAAGCAGATATTGTAATTACTGAACTTGGAGGAACAATAGGAGATATAGAAAGTTTAGCTTTTGTTGAAGCCATAAGACAAGTAGGATTAGAAAAAAATCCTGAAGATATTTTATATATACATGTTACATTATTGCCTTATATAAGTGGTTCAAATGAGCTAAAATCAAAACCTACACAGCACTCAGTTAAAGAATTACAATCATTTGGAATAAAACCAGATATTCT
>CANROH010000009.1 GCA_947632185.1 uncultured Clostridia bacterium | reverse complement strand
CTTCTTTCGTAAAATATCCAAGTTCTACTACTAATTCTTTAAAGTCTTTGTATATATAATCTGCATCTAGTGTATGTGTATTTTCAAGTACGGTAAATCCATTTAATGAATCTTGATTTAATAATACTTGTCCAGAGACATCTTTAACTGTATATTTTTTATCGTCAGTTTGCACTTTTAATACATTTTCAAAACTTACTTTATTTTGTTCACTCTGTTCATTTAAAGCGCCATATCCAAATCCATAGTACTTCTTTAATTTGTTTCTCAATTCTGTTATTGCTTCTGCGGTTTCCGCACTTCCGTCATATCTGAAATATGTATTCTTTAAAAACATTTTCTTTATTTTAGAATTTGTTTCTGTTCTTTGGCCTTCTCCTGTTTGTACTATAGCACCTTTTGTTTTTATCTTAGCATATATATTGCCTCTTATAGTATCTGTATATGTAGGATATGCCATATCCCATGTACCTTCATTTTTATCAGCATCTTTATTCAACTCATATGCTGACCAAGTTTTATTAATTTCATTCCAGCCCATTATTCCATCATTAATTGTAGTAGTAATAGCCTTTTTTGCGACTTTTATTCCTTGCTCATTTGCTTGTTCTTGAGTTCCATCAAATATTTTACCAGTATAAGAGCCATCTTCATTTATTTCATATAAAATATAATCTCCCGCCCTCTCCGGATTATCTTCATATGTATATGTTTCATATAATGTCCATCTTTCTTTCATTAATGCCTCATATTCGTTATCATATGTTATAAAATTTTTCTTTTTTTCTTCATCTGTTGCTAACACAAAATATACATCTCTGTACCAATGATTTTCTACCTTTGTTATGTAAGGAATATAAGCATCATAATGTTCATCTTTAACTTTTTTCATATATTTATATATTTGTCTAATATATTTTGTGCAATTTGAACATACTTTTTTTATACTATCTAAATGAGATGAACATAACTCTCCTGTCGAATTTTTTTCAGATGCTGGTATTTCGGCATCCTCCATATCTCTATAAGCAATAACAGCAAAATCCAAGTTTTTATCAACTGATGTTTTTTTAATTCTTAGTTCTAATGTAATTTCAGGCAAAATAGCCTCGGGATCTTCATCATTTCCTTTTTTTATCCATGATCCTAATTCAATAGTAACTTCAGTAGCATCATTCGCACAATAATTTTTTATACTCGCCATGTCCAAGTCATCATATATACCATTCTTATCAAAACATTTACTCATAACTTCGCCAAGAGTACCTTTCCAATTGTCTCTCTTATATTTTTCTTCATCATGATTTGGTTCATACTTTTCAAGGCTATCCAAATATGTCCACGCATCTAATATTTCATATCTTATTTTATTAATGTCTTGCATTTTAACATTACCACTATCATTTTGATAAGCGTTATCCTTGGTATAATTACTTACAAAAGTAGCCCAATCATCAGGAAAGTCTTCAGAATTTTGGTTATAAATTATATCTTGCCTAAATATGCCATCATTATTAACTACATCTTCTATATGCTTTACACTTCCCTCTCGATCTCCGGCCTTATTATTTCCTGCGTTTATTTCTTCTCTTCTTTTTTCGCTAGCATCTGGGTCAGCACCAGTATTTGAATATTTGTCGCCTTCATTTTTTAATTCATACGCTGAATTTGCCCAAATTACTACAGTAAGATCTTTTGTATACAAACAAGGATAATCTCCAGCTTCTTGACTTTTAATTCCAAACTTTTCCATTGCCTCCTTCGCTTCTTTTTTATTTACACCTATTCCAAATATTTCTTTAAATTCATCATCAGTATGATAATACTTTTTATTATAATAATCCGAACCAGAAGATTCTTTTTCAGTTGGATATCCACTTACAACATCTCCATCTACAATAGAATGTAATAAAATTTTAATCTCTGTATTAAAACCTGTGGCCATATCCATAGCTAAATCAGGCATCATTGTTGCTTTATGAATTGCTAGTAGAAACTCTAAAGGCATTCCATATCTTCCTGTCCATCCATCCAAAGAAAAAACCATTTTATTATTATTATTAAATAATTCATTTCTCTCTATAGATAATGTTTTATTTTCAATATCAACAGTTATTTCATTCCAATTCCATACAGATTTTTCTGGTACAAATCTTCCTTCTACACCTATTTTGTTATTTTTTTCATAATAAAATGCCAACATTCCGCCTTCCCCAATGTTCTCCAACAGCACTATCCACTCCTATAATGTGAAAAAGTGGTCCAAAATACTGAGAATAAATCCTATAAGCATACGCAAATATGACTCCACCTAATTTTTCAATAAAACTATCATCTGCACCAGACATAGCTAGATTTTCATTTTTTACTGTATAAACATAATTATCAGAAATTATATAAGTAAGAATAACGTCAGATTTAGCATCTACAATATTACCATCTTCATTTCTTACAACACCAAGTTCTGTATCTAGTTCTTCACCTTCTTTAGAGTCTGCATCTTTTTCTTCCATATAGTCTGTTAAAAATCCTTCATTTTTAATATCCCATCCCATTTGCTCTAGATAATCTAATGTTTCATATATCTGTACTTCATCTACTCTCTTCGTTGAATCTATACCAAAAAAACCTGCTATACCTTGTCCTATATTTTCAAACAAGTCATTTAACTGTTCCATAACCATTCCAGGCATAGTTATTAAAAACATTATTATTCCTATAAGTACAACTATAATTACAATTACAAGTGCAATCCAAGGAAGTATAGGCGCAAGTGCAGCCATTAAACTACCTCCTGCAGCGTGTGCTGCAGCATGGCTTGCAGCTTTTTTAGCAAATTCTTTTTTTGCTTTTTGGGCAAGTTCTTTTTTTGCTTTCTCTGCAGCTTTATTTTTTATATCATTACCAAGTCCTCCGCCACTTTCGCCGTTTTGCTGTTCGCTACTTCCACTTTCTTCTCCGCCAGCAGAACTACTTGTATCATTTTCTTCTTCGCTTTCTTCATAATATTCATTAATCATAATTATTTTCTCCTATTTACTTCTTCGATAATTTCTTTGCTTGTAAGTCCAAAGTACTTTAATAATTCACTGGCACTTCCTGATTTTCCAAAACAATCTTTTATACCCATTCTCGTTAAATTTGCTGGATAATTTTCTACTAAAACTTCTGCAATAGCTGTTCCTAATCCGCCAATTATACTATGTTCTTCAATTGAAATTAACTTTTCAGTTTCTTTGGCACATTTTATTATCATTTCTTTATCAATTGGTTTTATAGTATGAATATCTATAACTCTTATATATATATTTTCTTTCTCTAATTCTTCTTTAGCTTTAAGTGCTTCTGCTACCATTATTCCTGTTGCAAAAACAGTAGCCTTTCTTCCTTCTCCAAATTGGATTGCTTTTCCGAGCTCAAATTCTGTATTTTCATTATATATAATAGGAGTTGAAGCTCTTCCAAACCTAATATATACAGGTCCATTAATTTCTGTAGCTTTTTTTACAGCCCACTTAGCTTCAAAATCATCAGCAGGAGAAATAACTGTCATATTTGGAAGCCCTCTCATCAAATTAATATCTTCTAGCATTTGGTGTGTTGCCCCATCTTCTCCAACTGTTATTCCTGAATGCGTTGCACATATTTTCACATTTAAATTTGGATAACATATGCTATTCCTAATCTGATCATATGCTCTTCCTGTTGCAAAAACAGCAAATGTACTTGCAAAAGGTATCTTTCCACATGTAGCTAAACCAGCAGCTGTTGCTAGCATATCTTGTTCTGAAATTCCCATATCAAAAAATCTTTCTGGGAATTCTTTTTGAAACAAATTTGTTTTAGTAGCATTAGCTAAATCCGCATCTAATACTACTATATCATTATTTTTCTTTCCAAGTTCTACTAAAGCTTCTCCATAGCTTTGCCTCGTAGCTTTCTTATTATTGATATCCATAAATCCCTCCAAAACATATTTCACGAATTATTATTTTAATTTACTAATTCTTAATCTACTAATTCTGAAATCGCTAAATTGTACTCATCTTCATTTGGTGCTTTTCCATGCCATCCAACTTGATTTTCCATATAAGAAATACCTTTTCCTTTTATTGTTTTAGCTATTATAGCTGTTGGTCTGCCTTTAGTTTGTTTTGCAATTTCAAGTGCATCTAATATTTCATTAAAATCATGCCCATTAATTACAATAGTTTTAAAACCAAAACTTTCAAATTTTTTATCTATAGGATATGGATTCATAACTTCTTCTATCTTTCCATCTATCTGTAAATTATTATTATCCACAATAACACAAACATTATCTAACTTATAATGGCTTGATGACATTGCAGCTTCCCATACTTGACCTTCTTCTATTTCTCCATCACCCATTATACAATATATTCTGTAATCTTTTTTATCAAGTTTAGCAGCTAAAGCCATTCCGTTTGAAACGGATAATCCCTGTCCTAATGAACCAGATGTCATATCTACTCCCGGAATTTTTCTCATATCAGGATGTCCTTGCAAATAACTATCAATTTTTCTAAATGTTTTTAAATCTTCTTTGGGAATAAATCCTTTTTCAGCTAAAACAGCATATAGTGCAGGTGAGCAGTGACCTTTTGACAATACTAATCTATCTCTATTTTCATCTTTATAATTATTTACATCAATTCTTAATTCTTTAAAATATAGTACAGTTAAAATATCAACTATTGATAGTGATCCTCCTGGATGGCCGGATGCTGCATGATATATCATTTCCACTATATTTTTTCTTATAGTTTTAGATATTTTTTGTAAATTATCTAATTCAATTTGATTTAACATAAAAATTCTCCTTAAACCTTTTTATACATAAATATTATATATTAATTAATCTCTTTTATCAAGAAAATCTTTTAATATAAAAAACCTCAAATTAATAAATATTTTCATCTAATAATTTGAGTTTTTTTTAATATTACACATAATATTATATATTAATTTACTATTAAATTGGGAATATTCCAAATAGGTATCTTAATGGCATAAACCATAACACTATTCCTCCACCAATTACATATCCCCACCAAGGTATAGATCCTAAGAAATTTACGGTCCAAGACCATGCATTTCCTCCTGCAGTTTTTAAATTATCAAAGTTAAAGATTTCAGATAATTTAACTCCGAAAATCGTTGCATTTGATAAATCCATTCCAAATACATTTGTTAAATCAATTTCAAATCCGAAAAGGTTTAAAATATTACTTTTATCTGGTGCTTGATTTACAATAGATAATCTATAACCTTTAATATCATTTGCTTTAAATTTAACTTGATATTCTTTTGTATTACCAGGATCTAAGTCTTCTATTTGAACATATTTAGTAGCAGCTTGTAAACCTTGTTTGCTAAATAATTCTATCTTTACATACTCTGAAGGACTCTTATTTGAAGTATTAGTTAATTTAAAATCCATATATCCGCTAACATATGAAGCTCTACCAGAAACATCAGATATATTAATTGAATCTGATGAAACAGGATTTGAAACTTCACTTATTTGCTTATATGTACCAATAATTAGACCATCTTCTAAAATATATGATAGAAATATAAAACCAACTATTCCTAATGCATATAAAAGAAATGTTCTCATTCTTTCCATGTTATTTTCCCCTTTAATTCACATATTTCAACAAATATATTATACACTTAAAGATTAATTTTGTAAATATTTACCTATAAACTAATTTTTATTTCTTTATTTAAATATAGTGAATAGATATAAGTTTCTACTACTTTTTTATCAAGTGCCTCTTCCAATGCTTCTTTATATATTTTTAATTGCCTATAATACCTATCTACAAGAATTTTTTCATTCCCATCTTCTATATAATCGGTTTTGTAATCTAACAACAAAATTTCATCTTTTTCATTTATTGCATATAAATCAATTATTCCCTGTACTAAAATAGTTTGATCTTTGGCTTCTTCAAATATTTCTTTTGCTGGTATTTTCATGCAAAACGCCTTTTCTTTTTCAACTATTTTAGATGATTTTATTTTTTTTGCTATATCAGATTTTAAAAACTTTTCCACTTTTTGTAAATTAATAAATTTACTTTCTTCTTCTGTTATAATATTTTTAAAAATTAAATCTTGTCTTAAGTTTTCTAATTTTTCTATTGAATAATCTTCTCTAAAATTTAATTTCTGCATAAATGAATGCATTAAAGTTCCTTTTCTTGCTGATGTTATTTTTTCTTCTCCCATAAAATTTGTATCAATTTGCGCAATTCCAATATCTTTACTATATAAATTTTCCAAATCGACACTTCCATCATTTTGCATTTCTTTAATTTTACTAACTGTACTTTTTATAGGCAATTTTGTTGATATTTCTTCATTATATTTCCAATTAAATTCTTTATCATATTTTTGATAATCTATTTCTTTTTTGAAATCAAATTCTCTTATCTCTGATTTATTTGATATTTCTTTTGGATTAATATCATTTTTAATATATTTATTTACACTAATTAAATTTTCAAGATTGCCAGATAATATGACAAGCAATATCCAATCTAAATAACAAGTATATTTTTTTAATAGTATTGGACTTATTTTACCAGATTTAGAAATATATACTTTTAAAAGTTCCTTTTTCTTTTCTATATCTTTATCATAATCTTTTAAAGTACCTGTAATTATAAGTTTTTCCTTTGCTCTAGTTAAAGCTACGTATAATACTCTCATTTCTTCAGAAATTGCTTCTTCTTTAGATACAATTTTTATAGCATCTTTCGCAGAAGTAGAGTATTCTACCATTTTTTCATAATTTATATACTGAGGTCCTATTCCCAAATCTTGATGTAATAATAAATTAGAATTTAAATCTTGAAGATTTATTTTTTTAGATGTTCCTGATAAAAATACAATTGGAAATTCTAATCCTTTACTTTTATGAATACTCATTATTCTAACTACATTTTCATTTTCTCCTATAATTTTTGCAGAAGCCATATCATTATTAGCATTTCTTAATCTTTCTACAAACATTATAAAATTGAACAATCCTTTAAAGCTAGTTTTTTCATATTCTTTTGCTCTTTCAAATAACATTTTTAAATTTGCTTGCCTTAAAAGTCCATTTGGCATAAGTCCAACATAATTATAATATCCAGTATCTAAATAAATTTTCCAAATTAATTCTGCTAAAGATAAGTAGTCACTTTCTTTTCTCCATGTATCTATAATATCTAGAAATTTTATAACTTTTTCTTTTAAATTTCCAGTAAGTTTTTCTTTTGCAGTAAGAATACTTTCATAAAAAGTTGATTCTCTGTTACATAATCTAATTTCTACTATTTCATTATCTGTAAATCCTCCAATTTCTGAGCGAAGTACTGACACTAGACTAATATCATCAATTGGATTATCTAATATTTTTAACACATTAATTATAGTTTGAATTTCTATAGTATCTAAATATTCATTAGAACTATCTGAAAAAACTGGTATATTATTTTTTATTAACGTTTTTTCATATATTGGAGCTATTTTGGAAGTTGAACGAAGTAAAATTACAATATCTTTATAAGTTACATCTCTATATCCTACATTTTTGTCCTTTATTTGAACTTTAGATGATATAATTTCTTGTATTCTTCTTGCTACAAATTGTGCTTCTATCTCATCCTTTTCAAGCATTCTAACGTTTTCATCATATTCTATTTCATTGTTTTCTTGACTATTATTTTCTTCTTCACTTTCGTGACTTTCAGTTTCTTGCAAAATTCCATTATCTTCTTTTAAATCTATTATATCGAGTTCAGCAATATCTAAAATATTTTCGTGACTTTCTTCATAATCTGCACCCAAATTTAAATATTCTTCTTCACTATAATCTATATCTCCTAATGTTTTACTCATAATAGTTTTAAAAATATTATTAGTAATATTTAAAACATTTTGTCTACTTCTAAAATTCTTAAACAATTGTATTTTTAATCCATTGCTGTTTCCATCTAAGCTATATCTTTCATACTTGTCTAAAAATAATTCTGGACATGCTTGACGGAATTTATAAATACTTTGTTTTACATCTCCTACCAT
Organism: uncultured Clostridia bacterium; assembly: GCA_947632185.1. Lineage (GTDB taxonomy): Bacteria > Bacillota > Clostridia > TANB77 > CAG-508 > Scatovivens. The sequence continues at coordinate 27,109 of CANROH010000009.1, read as the reverse complement.
AAATAAATTATTGTTACGAGACACAGAATTTAAAATATATTCTTGAACTTGATTACTATCTTGATATTCATCTATAGCAATTTCTTCAAATTTTTCTTGATATTTTTTTGCAACATCAGTAGGAACATATTTACCACTCTCGTCTTTTTTTACCAATATATTTAAAGCATAATGTTCAATATCGTTAAAATCTATTATATTTCTTTCTCTTTTTTTATTTTGAAACTTAGAATCAAATTTTATAATTACATCTTTTAAAATACTTAAAATTTCATACATAGAATAAATATCATTGTATGCACTATTAGAGTCATATACAAGAATATTTTTTATAATTTTCATAAGTTTATTTTTTACTATATCTCTTGAGTTCTTAGCTTCATCCTTTATTTCCATTTCAATTTTTTTATCTATTGGCCAAGATTTAAATTTCATATTTTTTGCAATCATATACGCATTATCCCAAGATTGTTCAGTAGCATCATAAAGTTCTTTTAAAATTTCAATATCTGATTCGATTGTTATTTTATATTTTTCCAATTCAGAATACTTTTCTAACTTATTTCTAACAAGTTTTAAACTATTAATTCCATCTATAATCTCTTCTTTAAGATTTTTTAATAAAATTTTTCCCCACACACTCTTTGAAAAATCTACTTCATTATTTTGCTCAAACATTGCAATTTTACTTGTTAACCATTCATTTGGAAATGGTGCACTTTGCATAAATCTATGAATTTTTAAAACAATCTCTTTTAGTGGTTCATCTCCTTTATAGCCAGTATATGTATCAACTAGTTTTGCAAAATTTTTATCATCATCCTCATAAAGTTCTTCAAAAAAGTCCTCTAAAACTTCCTGTTTTAAAAGTTCAATTTCCTCTTCTGTTCCTATTCTAAAATTTGCAGATAAATCTATTTCAAAAAAATTATTTTTTATTACATCCAAACAAAATGAGTGTATTGTACAAATATTAGATTTTCCAAGTAATATAATCTGCTTTTGCAAATTTTCATTATCTGGATCTTCATCAATTTTTCTATATATTGCTTCTAATATTCTTTCTCTCATTTCAGAAGCCGCTGCATTTGTAAATGTAACAACTAAAAGTTTATCAATATCAACACCATCATTTATTATTTTCTGAATAATTCTTTCTACTAAAACTGCAGTTTTTCCACTACCAGCTGCAGCTGCAACTAGTATATTAGAACCTTTTTTATATATTGCATCTTTTTGTTCGTTTGTCCAATCCACTAATATTACTCCTAACCTTTTATTTACTAAGTTTCATATAATTCGTATTCTATAAAACTTTAAATATATACTAATTTTTTCTTTATTTACATTATAACTATAACATAAAAAAGTAAAATATTCTAGTTTTTGAATATAAAACCAATATATGTAAATAATAATTTTAAAATGAATGGAGGTTTTTTATATGGATGATTTAACAATACTAAACGAGATTCATAAAGGAGTTACGATGGGAATGTCTTCATTAGAAGAAGTTGCCAAAAAAAGTTCTGATAACGAATTTAAAGATGAATTAAGTACTCAATATAATACTTATCAAACTACATTAGATAAAGTAAATGAAGCTTTTGCACAAATTGGTGAAATTCCAGATGATACTCCTATGGCTCAAAAAGTTATGGGGTGGACAGGAATACAAATGAACACAATAAATGATAGTTCAAACACCAAATTGTCAGAATTATTAATTCAAGGATATGATATGGGTGTTATAAAAGGCTTTAAATTATTGAATCAAAGTCCTGAAGCAACACAAAGTGTAAAAGATATACTAAACGGTTTTATTCGACTTCAAGAAAATAATATAAACAGATTAAAGAAATTTTTATAAAAACAAAAGAGTATGGTTTGATAAAAATCATACTCTTTAATATTTATTCTATACTTTTTACTAATTATGGCTCTGTCACATTATTATCTGTTTCTTTATCGTTTTCTATAGATGAATTAGTATCTGTATTAGTGTTTGTATTGGTATCTTCACTCGTATTTGTATCAGTATCTTTACTTGTATTGGTATCCTCACTTGTATTATTATTATCTTTTGGATCTATAACTTCTGGTTCTAATTTATCAATTTTTCTTGTTTCTTCATAATTACATCCACTATTTGTACACTTTCTAAACTCTAATCCTTCTTGCTCTTCTGTTGCTTCTGTTCTTACTTCCCAACTACTTAACTTATGTTCTGTTTTTGGAAGGACTTTATCTTGAGTTTCTCCACAAGAACATTTTAAAGTTTCTTTTCCTTCTTTATAGCATGTAGGCTCTACTCTACTATTTCTAACTACTTCTGAAAAATCATGTGTATGCATTGGAGCAGCTACTGAACCATAAGAGAAATATGCAACATTCATATCTACTCTTCCTGGTACGCCAGGAACACTACCAGAACTTGTATATTGCCACATTTGATGACTTCCCGTATAATCTGTTGGCTGACCACCTGTTGTATAATGAGCAAGCCAGAATTTACAACTAAAGTTTCCTCTTCCCATTTTTCCTATATCACTTTTATTTGCATAAAGCATTGGCTCATAACCTCTTGATTTTATATAGCTTAAAAATGTATTTGCATTACTTGCGGCCTGAGCTCCACTAACTCCAGCCGTTCTATGTCCTGGAACTCCAATTTCCTCACAGTCATATACTACTGGATACGTAATTCTATATGTTACAATTTTTTCAACAACCCACATTGCCTCTTCTAATGCTTCTGTTTCATTTACTGCTGCTGAGTAAAAATAAATACCTACTTTTATACCATTTGCAGTTGCATTTGCAACATTTTGCTTAAAATAAGCATCTTCATTCATTGAACCATTTCCATAGCCTCTAAATCCAGCTCTAATAATTGCAAAATCTACTCCACTTGCTTTTACCTGAGCCCAATTTATATTTCCTTGCCAAGAAGATACATCTATACCTCTAGATTTTACACCTGTATTTTCAAACATTGATTCTGCTTGACTTTGAGAAACAGCATCACCGCCCTTTTTCTTATTGTTTTCTGGATCATCTTTAGATTTTGGAGCAGCAACTTTAGATTTTGGAGTTTTAGCTTTTATTCCTTCAAACTCTATTTCCTTTGGTTCTTCTTTTTCAACTAAACTTTCTTGTATAGAGTTATCTACTGCTACAGTAATAACTTCTTCTTTTACTTCTGGAAATACTTCCTCTTTCAATTCTACATTTTTTACAGCCGCACTAACAACCTGTATATCTTTATAATTTGTTTTATTATAAACAGCTACACCTATACCAATAGCAACTGCAACAGTAGGTATAGCAATAATTGCTATTTTTGACTGTATAGAAAGATTTTTAAAAAAATTCATCATAGTTTAATCGACCTCACTTATTACTTCATAATTATTATAACTTTAATGATTTATAAGGTCAAGACCAAATTTAATAATATAATTTTTACTTTCTTAATTCAGCTTTAAAGTTTTTTTCTAAAGCTTCAACAATCTTTTCTATAATTGGGTTAATTTCTTCATCAGTTAATGTTTTACTATTTGAACCAAATGTTAATGAATAAGCAACACTTTTCTTATTTCCTAAAGCAAGATTTGTGTAAATATCAAATAATTTATAATTTACAAGCAAATTTCCTCCAGCTTTCTTAATTACCTTAGAAATTTCATCAGAAGTAATATCTTTATTAATCATAACTGCTATATCTTTATTTACAGTTGGATAAATTGAAATATCTTTGAATTTCATTTTTGATACTCTTTTATCTAATAATTTATCTAAATTAATTTCAAAAACAAAAACTGGTTCTTTTGAAATTTCAGGGTGTATTCTTCCTATTATTCCTATAATATCTCCATTTACATTAATTTCTGCTACCTGTCCTGGATGAAACTCTGCTATATTTTGTTTTGGAATAACAAAACTATATCTATTTTCATATCCTAAATAATTTAAAACTTCTTCAACAACACCTTTAATTACATAGAAGTCTACATCTTTCTTAACATCTATTCCTAAATAATATTCTCCTGTCATTAAGCAACATAATTTTTTATTCTCACCATAAGTTTCATCTTTTTTCCAGAAACCTTTTCCTATTTCAAATAATGCAACATCTTTTATATAATGAGATTTATTATATTCATAAATTTTATATAAAGAAGGAATTAAGCTATATCTTAAAACATTTCTTTCTTCTGTCATTGGAGCTAATAACTTTAATTCTTCAAATTCATCTTTAGTATATTTATGAACTTCTTTATCATTAACTAAAACATATGATAATGTTTCATTTAGTCCAAGTGAAACCATTTTATTCCTAATATCTCTATCAGTTTTATCAAGGCTTCCCATTCTAATTGGGCTACTTGGTAACTTTCCTTCAATATTATCAACGCCATAAATTCTTCCAACTTCTTCTATTAAATCCTCTTTAATAGAAATATCTAGTCTTCTTGTTGGAACAGTAACTGTAATAATATCTCCGTTTAAAACAGTATCAAATCCTAATCTTCTAAAAACGTCTATTGTTTCTTTATTAGTAATATTTGTTCCTAATAAATTATTTATATCTTTAGCAGTTATTGTAATTTTCTTTTCTTCTTTTTCAGTCTTATCATAAACTACTTTTCCTTTTTGAATTTGGGCATCTGCATATTCTTCTAAAAGTTTAACAGCTCTTTCCATTGCCATATAAGTCCTTGATGGATCTAATCCTTTTTCAAAACGATTACTTGCTTCACTTCTTAATATCTTGTTAGATGTTTTTCTTATTTTTACATTATCAAATATAGCTGCTTCTATTAATACATTTTTTGTTGTTTCCTCTATTTCTGTATCTAATCCACCCATAACACCTGCTAAGCCAATTGCTCTTTTTCCATCAGAAATAACTATATCCGTATCCTCTAAACATCTATCATTTCCGTCTAATGTTGTAATATGCTCTCCGTTTTTTGCCATTCTTGTTTCAATTACATTTCCAAGTCTATCTGCATCATAAAAATGTAGTGGCTGGCCACACTCAAGCATAACATAATTGCTTATGTCTACAACATTATTTATTGGTCTTATATTACAAGCTATTAACCTATTTTTTATAAAATCTGGACTTTCTTTTATTTTTACATTTAATGCTTTTCTTGCTATAAATAATGTACAATTTTCTGTGTTTACTTTAACAGAAAAAGATTTATTTAAATCCTCACCACTTTCATTATGTTTTATATCTGGTATTTTTACACTTTTATCATAAATAGCTCCTACTTCATATGCCATACCTAAAATGCTTAATAAATCTCCTCTATTTGCAGTAAGCTCAAAATCTATAATACTATCATCCAATTTCATATATTCTACTGGATCTTTTCCTATAGGAGCATCATCTGGCAAAATATGAATTCCATTTTTATCTTCTTCTGATAAAAATTTTTTATCTATTCCAATTTCATATAATGCACAAATCATTCCATTAGATTCTTGACCTCTAATATTACCCTTTTTTATTGTAACTCCTCCAGGAAGTTCTGCTCCAGCTAAGGCTACAATTACCTTAATTCCAGCTCTTACATTTGGAGCACCACAAACAATATTTAAAACTTCATTTCCTACATCAACTTTACAACAATGTAAGTGATCTGAGTCAGGATGTTCTTTACATTCCAAAACTTTACCAACTATAAGTTTTGTTGCTGGAACTAATCTCTCTGCTAGATCATATTCGTTACCAACTCTAGTCATATCTTCTGCTAAAGTCTTTATATCAATGTTATCATCTATATCAACATAATCTTTTAAGAATTTTCTACTTAATATCATAACTTTCTCCTTTTCTTATAACTTACTCATAAAATTAATTTCATTATTTCTAATACTCAATATTAATCTTTATCTTGTCTGTCAAATTGACTTAAAAATCTAACATCATTAGTATATAAATATCTCATATCAGTAATTCCATATTTAAACATTGCTAATCTATCAATTCCTGTTCCGAATGCAAATCCGGAATATTTTTCTGGATCATATCCATTCATTTCCAAAACTTTTGGATGAACCATTCCTGATCCTAAAAGTTCAATCCAACCCGTTTTTTTACAAAGTGGGCATCCTTTTCCGCCACATTTAAAACAAGTTACATCTACTTCATATGATGGTTCTGTAAATGGGAAATAACTTGGTCTAAATCTTAATTCTGTATTAGGTCCTAACATTCTTTTCATAAATATTTCTAAAGTTCCTTTTAAGTCTGCTAAAGAAGTGTTTTTATCTTTATAATCTACAACTAATCCTTCAACTTGGTTAAATTGATGTGAATGAGTTGCATCATCTTCTCTTCTATATGTTTTTCCTGTGCAAATCATTCTTATTGGAGTTTTTTCTTTATTTGCAAGCATTGTTCTTGCTTGTACTGAAGACGTTTGAGTTCTTAATAAATACTCATCTGTAATATAAAAACTATCTTGCATATCTCTTGCAGGATGTCCTTTTGGAAGATTTAATCTTTCGAAACAAAACTCATCTGTTTCTAACTCTGGTCCATCTACAACATCATATCCCATAGAAACAAATATATCTTGAATTTCTTCTATAACTCTATTTAGAGGATGTTTACTTCCTCTTCTCATTTTAGTGCTTGGAGCTGTTATATCTATTTTTTCTTTTTCTAATTTTTGATTCATTGCTTTTTCTTTTAAAACATCCTCAGCTTCTAAAATTTTTTGCTCTATTTCTTGTCTTGTTTCATTTACTAAACTACCTATTTTAGGTCTTTCCTCTTTTGCTAATTCTCCTAATCCTTTCAAAAGCTCTGATAATTCACTTTTTTTTCCTAATAGTTTTACCTTTAAATCTTGTAATTCTTGTAAATTTTGAATTTTGTCTATTTTCTCTTTTGCAGATTTTCGAATCTCTTCGATTTTTTCTTTCATTTTAATTCCTCCCATATTTATATAAATTTTATTATTAATCTTAATTAAAAATTTTTATCATACCATTAATCATATATTATATGATTATTTTATTTTTAACTATATAAAAAAATCGCCCTATTACATAGGACGAATATATACGTGTTACCACCTAATTTCATTAATTAAAATTTTTAATTAACCTCATTACAGTTATAACGTAACAATCGCTTATAGCTACTTTTATTCACCATAAGAACCTCAAAAGTGAAATTTCAGTAAATTATATATGAGCAAATTCTCAGCGTATCATTTGCTCTCTCTTTAATATATTTTCCAATCTACTTACTTTGCTTTTTATTAACGGTTTAAACATTATGTAAATAGTATAACATGGTTTTACTAATATTGCAAGTATAAAATATTTTATTATAATACATATCTTTTTGTTAAACATTATACATATATTATTAATTATTTTACAATAACATAACTTATAATTCCATTTCTTCTTTTTCATTTTCTGCTCTACTACTAGTTGGTATTGCGTTTTCTTTTACATTTTCATTTTCTGCTCTACTATTAGTTGGTATTACATTTCCTTTTAATGCATTTATAGCTTCTTGAAATCGTGGATCTGATAATCCTCTGTTATATGCCTCATTAACTTTGTTAAAAAAATTATTATCCATACTAACACATCCCTTTTATTATTTATTACTGCTGACTTGCAAGTTCGTTATTTTTAAAACTTTCTATTCTAAGATTTAATGGATCTATAATTGTAGTTTCTATTATTCTAGCTGTATTAAATCTACTAACAAAAAATCTTGTAATCTTCTTAAACATCTTTGGTTTACGAATATTAATTGTTACAGCTCTGCTTCCGACTTCCATAGCTTCAATAATGGATTTTTTCTTTCTTTCATTTATTCTGTCTATTTCACTATCAATCATGTTTATTTCTTTTTCAATTTTTTCCATCAAATCTTTATTATCTTTTTTATCTTGAATTGATAATTCTACTTTATCTAAAAGTTTTTGATCTAATTCTACAACAATATCTTGCTGATCTAAAATTTTAGAAATAACCATTGGATCAACCTTCATATCATTTTCTCTTTGATTTCTAACTTTTTCAATAGCCATTTTAATATTATCTTTAAAAGTTCTTTTTTCGCTATCATTTTCTTTTTGCTCATTCTTTTTTATAATTTTCTGTCCTAAATATTCTTCATTTATAATAGCCCCTACTAAACTTGATTCTAATTCAACTTTTCGCAATATTAATTGTTCTATTTTTCCATCAAAAAACTCACTAAATTCTATTAAAACATGTTCATAATTACTTAATGTTTCTGAAACCAATTTTTTTGTAACATCATAATTTTTAGAGCCCTCTTTAAATTTAGGATTTATATCATATATTCCTGCTTTTATAGCATTCATTTGAGAATTTACTTTTTCATTTATTGTATCTTGAGAAACCCTATCAATATAGGCACGTCTTACCATAGCATCTGTCTTTATTTTTTCTTCAGATTCATTATATAAATTTTCCAGTTTTTTATATATTTCTTGTTGTGACAAATTTTCCAAAAAAATGCGCCCCCTTATTTTACAATTTCTTTGGCTTCTGAAAATTTTTCCTTTTTATCTTTTGAAATTATTTTTAGAAGCTCTATCATTTCATCTGCTGTCATATAATCTAAATTATATATTTTATTATTATATACCACAGTTCCTAATTTCATAGTTTCCTCCTAAAAATTTATACTCTATTTATACAATTATAAAAATGAATTGTCAATATTTTTTTAATAATCTATTGAATTTGTTACTCCACCATTTTCTTTTACTCTATACATCTGATAAATCTGATTTTGATTTTGACTATTATCTAAATAATATAATATACCATTTGCTATATTAATTTTAGGTCTAGTTGTAGTTATTTTTACTATAGCATTTGATTTTTTTCCATTAAGATCACATCTGCATATTTGATTATTTACAGCATCATAGTAATAAATGTATTTACTTGTCACATTATAAATTTCATTATTTACAAATGTTGATACAGTCTTCATTTTAGTTCCATTTTTATTGATTTTACATAGGCTATTTTCATTTTCATTATAAAAATATATCCACTTTTTTAAAATTTGAATTTTTTTAATAGGATAATCTTTTGATATATCTGTATAATCTCCTCCATTTAAAGATATAGAATGTAAATATCCTACATTATCTGTAAAATATATTTTTTCATCATCTAAAACAAAATCTTGTATATTTTCTGAAATTATTACTTTTTCTTCACGAGTTTCTAAAGACAACTTAGCAATTCCCTGTACATCCTTATTTGTTATATAATATAGATATCCATCTTCAATGTAAAATTTACTAACAGGAGTATATAAAGTTTTTATGTTAGTTAATGCATCGCCATTTGTCTTTACTGATTTTAAGTCTATTGTATTAGAACTAGAAACTGTCAAATAATATATTGTATCTCCTATAACTGTAATTGATGACGCACTTTCATCAGTGATTTGATATTCTTTTCCGCCTTTAATTTTCACTATTCCTTTGTCATATTTATTATAATAAACAACATTATTATCTTCATAAGCAAGTCCTGTATTTGATAAGTTTCCAGCAATTATTTCTTTTGAAAATATTAGTTTAATTAAAAATACTAATCCAACTACAATTAATATACAAATTATTGTTAAAATAATTAATATGCATAAATGTTTTTTATTTAATTTAAGTTTGCTTTTGTTATTTTCCATAAATTATTCTCCTCTTTAGAATAAAACTCTTATTCAACATCTGTTAAATTAAATTCTGAATCAATTTTAAATGTATACCCATTAACTACAACTATAGCTTCATTTTCTGATACATTTGTAGAAACTTCATATCCATCAATATTCAAATCAGTTAAATTATGAATTGTAAATTCTTCTTCTCTATCAATTGCTTCTCTCATCATTATAGAAACCTTATTGATTAGTGCATCTCTTGCTGTATCAATAGAAATGCTTTTTGTTTCATCAATTGTTGAAGAATGCACATTTGTATCTAAAAATTTAAATTCTTCTTTTTTGTTAACATATACTTCTAAAATTTTAAGTAAAAACTGCTGAATTTGTGCTTGTTGTTCATTAGAATCTAATTCATCTAAATATACACAATTATCTGTAGTTAAATCTTCAATATCAGATGATTCTCCAAAAACTAAATCATTGTCAAGAACAACTTGGGTTTCGCTTTCATTTGTTGAAAAAGTTACTACTATATCATTTGTATAATTACTAGCATTTGAAGTTCCATTAGTATTTAGATTTAAAGATATTTTTTGATTAATAGCTTGATCTTCTATAAAGTTAAGAACAATATTAAAAGATGTTCTAGCTTCTTTTTGAATTTTATTTACTTCTATTGAAAAGCCATTTATTTTATCATCTATTTCTTCTTCATTAGTATTAATTGTATCTTCACCTGAATATATTAAAACATCTTCATTATTTAAATTGTTTTTGAAAATGCTATTATCTCCTTTATAAAGATATGTTAACTTAATTCCTTTTTCGTCATTTTCATTCTTTAAAAACTCTACATCTATTGTATTTTCATTTGGTAATGTAATAACAATTTTCTCTGTATTTTCTTCTGTTGCATAAACTGTTATAATTATTCCATTACCCTCTAACTTGTCTACATAAGTTATTAATTCATCTATGGCTTGTTTTAATTCATCTTTAGTCTTATTAATTTTATTTCCTAATAATATACTAATTAAATTACTTACTATATCACTTTCATCAGAAGTTTCTTTATCACTATTATCATCACTATTATCTATTTCAGAAACAGGTGTCATAGTAGAAGTAATATTTGGAGTTAAATTATCTAATGGATTAGTATCATTTTCAGAAATTTCATTTTGCTCATCATTATCTACATTGTTTGTATTATCTTCTATGCTATTTGTATTATCTACAGTATTTGTATTTTCTGTGTTTGATTCTTTAGAATCAGTAATAAATTTTTCTAAAAGTTCATCATCATTTTTTAATTCTTGTAATCCTTTTGTCAAAATAGTTTTTAATTGAGGTTGAGTTAAAGTTAAAGTATATGCTGTAACATTTACATTTTCAGAACCTTTCTGAATAACAACATTTTCTTGAGATGAAAAACATTCTTCACCTAAATCAGCTGTAATTAAATTTATATATTTTTTGAAATATTCGTTTTTATCACTATCTGATAAATCTATTTTCTTTTCATTTTGTAAATTATTTATTATTTCTGGATTATAATCTATTCCAAAAATATCTTTAAACTTATCATAATGAATTCCAAAATATTTATCAGTTATTTCATCAGCAAAAATTGCAACTCCTGTTTTATTTGATAACAAATTCATCTTAAAAATTTCATTTCCAGAATAAGTTAAGTTACATTCAGTATATGATTTAAGATTAGAAGAATCTTTAGTTGTTGTTAGGCCTAATGAAAGTTTACTTACATCAATTCCCTCTAATTCTTCACTTTTTAAATTTGTTGAAAAATTCAAATTACTATTACTCTTATAGTTTTCAGTTAATAATCTATTTGATATATCTTTATATACATCATTAGAAAGTATATCTTTTATATTTACGCTAGCCATATGCTTCATAAATGCTTCTTTTTGAGTAATTGTTTGTTTTGAAAAATATCTATAAGCAATAAAAAGTCCTATTAATATTATTAATAGCACTATAAAAAAAATTAGGAACTTTTTCTTTCCTTTTTTATTTGAATTTTTGTCATTAGCTCCTATTAAAATATCTTCTATTCCATCATTATTCATAACATTTTCCTCTCTTTTCATATTACATATTATATATAATATTTCCCAAAATAACAATATAAATTTATATGTTTTTTTATTTTTTTACATTATATTTTTATTCATAGATATATCATATTAAACAAAAAAAGCGTTACTATGTAACGCCTTTTCACTTCTAATTTTAATTATTCAGCTGTTGTTTCTGTTGTTTCAGAATCTGGAGCTTCATAAGCTTCTAAAATAGCTTTTTGAATTTTTTCTCTTGTCTCCTTATTAATTGGATGAGCTATATCCTTAAAATCTCCGCTTGGAGTTTTTTTGCTAGGCATAGCTATGAATGGTCCATTCTGACTTTCGATAACTTTAATATCATGAACTACAAATTCACCATCGAATGTTACAGAAGCTACTGCTTTCATTCTGTTTTCTAAATTTACTTTTCTTAAACGTACATCTGTTATTTGCATTTTTAGGCACCTCTTTCTTCTAGTTTTAATACATATATTATATCTATGTACTAATCTATTATTCTACAAGAAAAAAATTTTTCCTTCTTTTTTTTTATTTTTTTTACTTTTTATGATAATCTTTATTTTTTCCATTTTCATTATATTTTATTCAAAAAATAAAATGTATAATTTTGTAGAAGTTTAAACTTTGAATTTTAATAAATTCTCTTGAAATTATGAATATATATATAGTATAATTGCTATGTATTTTAGGAGGAAAAAATGAGTTTAGAAATATCAGATTTAAAAAGATATAAACATATTCATCTTATTGGAATTGGCGGAATCAGTATGAGTGCAATAGCAGAAACTCTAAAAAATTGTAATTTTATCGTTACTGGTTCAGATATTTCTGAAAGTCAAATAACTATCAATTTAATTAAACACGGTATTCCAGTAATTATAGGTCATGACTTAGATAATTCAAAAAAAGCTGATTTAGTAGTATATTCAGCTGCGATAAGTGATACTGACCCAGAATTATTATTGGCCAAAGAAAATAATATACCTACTATTGGCAGAGGTGAATTTGTTGGATATTTAACCAAACTTTATAAAGAAACAATTTGTATTTCAGGTACACATGGAAAAACCACTACTACTTCTATGATTTCTCTTTGTTTTATAAATGCAAAAAAAGATCCTTCTATAGAAGTTGGTGCTATTCTTGATTCTATTGGAGGAAATTATAGAGTTGGAAATAGCGATTACTTTATATTAGAATCTTGCGAATATAAAGCAAATTTTCTAAACTTTTTTCCACATGCAGAAATAATTTTAAATATAGATAATGACCACTTAGATTACTATAAAAATTTTGATAATATTGTAAAGGCTTTTCAAGATTTTGCATTACTTCTAAAAGAAGATGGTCTTTTAGTTACAAATGCAGATGATGAAAATTGCTATGAATTAAGAAATATTGTAAAATCAAAATTTATTTCTTATGGAATAAATAATAAAAATGCTGATTTTCTTGCTACAAACATTTCATATGATGATAATGGATTTCCAAAATTTGATATATATAAAAATAACAATTTCTATTCTACAATAGAACTTTCTATTGCTGGCAAACATAACATTTTTAACGCACTTGCGTGTATCGCCGTATGTGATTATTATGGCATTTCAAAAGACATCATATACGCTTCCTTAAAAGAATTTCATGGTGCTGAACGTAGACTAGAATTTAAAGGTAGCATACAAAATAATGTCTTAATTTTTGATGATTATGCTCATCATCCTACTGAAATAAAAGCTACAGCAAATGCTATAAAAAACAAAAAATATCATGAATCTTGGGTTATATTTCAACCACATACTTATAGCAGAACAAAACTTTTATTAAATGATTTTGCAGATGCATTATCAAATTTTGATAATATAATTATTTTAGATATATATGCAGCACGTGAACAAAATACTTTTGATATATCTTCTAAAGATTTAGTTAATCACATTAATATGAATGGTAAAAAAGCCCTTTACATGCCAGATTTTAATGAAGTTGTCTCATATGTAAAAAATAATGTAAAAGATAATGATATTATTGTTACTTTAGGAGCCGGAACTGTTACAAATATTGGCCCTATGCTTTTAAAATAAAATAAAAATCAATCTTCATATGAAGATTGATTTTTATTATTAATTTATTCTTTCATATAAACCAAATATATCATCTTGATAAATTAATTTCCAATTTGGATCATCTTTAATGTATATGCTTATTAGTTCTCTATTGTAAAGTAAAGCATGAGTTATTTCATATTTATCAAATATATCTTTATAATTTTCTATTCCTAAAGAAATATTATACGAATCAGATAATATAGATGTATTTTCATTAAATTCTTTAGTATACATCTCAGACCTAGAATCTATAAATACAGGAATTTTTCTTAATTCTAGATAGCTTCCAAAATCAAAGTGATTATAAATTTTCATTTTAGAAATATCAATATTGTTTATAATATATTCTGTAGCAGATACTGGATATAAGTATGTGTCAATATAATCATCTTTTAAATGTATAAGAAAATTATTAGTAGAAAATAGCAAAATACATAACATTATGGAATAGAACATTATAATTCTTAATCTTGGATTGATTACTGTAATGTCAAACTTATATTTAGTTAGAACATCATTCAAGATTCTATATATACAAATAGATGCAATTAAGTAAAAGAAAAATATACATCTATATGTTGGTAATGCCAAAAATAGAAAACCTAATATATACAAACAATCTACTAATCTTACTTTTACATCTGTAAAGCTTATTAAAGAAAATGCAATTATTACTAATGTTACAAGATATTTATCTCTTAAAAAATCAACTGGTTGTAACTCCCCTATAACCTTTGCTGATAGTCCATCCATTACTTTGAACATATACTTATATGCATTTATTCCAATAGGACTACAAAATCCTAAAATTATTCCAAGAACCATTAATATTAATAAAATTACTATTTTTTTAAATTTTATTTCACCTACTATAATCTTACTTTCATTATTTTGTTTTAATTTTATTTTTGATAATACAAATTGAGCTATATATGGCAAATATAAGACAAAATATATTGGAAATACAGATGCATGAAAATTCACTAATAAAATTGGTATAAACAATAATATTATAAAATATCTTTTTTTATCAGTTTCTACTAGTTGATTTATACAGTAATATTCAAGTAAAAACAATGTAAAAGATATAATTTGGGCTCTTCCAGTAAACTCATTTTTTAAAAAAAACATATTTATTAATGTTATTATAAATGAAAAGAATTTATTTTTCGTTAATTTACTTAATATGTAATAATATAGTATTCCCTGCAATACAGCTACCACTATAACAAAAAAGTATATTCCTGCATAACTCCAATGATTAAATATGGTATATACAACTACATCAAATAGCCATCTTAAATGTATAAAATTTAAATTCTCGTGCCACACTAATCTATCCGTCTCTTCAATTCCATAATTTACAGTTCTTTCTCCCAAAGCAATAGTAAAAAATGTATCATTTTGAAATTCTTTAGGAACAATTGAAATAATAAATATGGCTATTATAATTATTTGCATAATATGCATTATTTTATTATTCATATCAATTCTTTTTGTAATCATCTTTCTTTAATTATTTAGATTTTTAAAGATTTATCTATAAACTTTTAATATATAATTTATTTATACATTACTGTTCTGAATGCTAATGGAGTTTTGTTTAAAAAATGATTTCTATTTTCCAATATTGAATACCTATCAAACTTAATTAATTCTCCAATTGAATTACTGTCTGTTTCATTGATGAATCCTCTTACAATTACATTATTATAATTGCTTTCTAGTGTTAATTCCATTACATTATCAAAAAAGTCATAAATATTATTATAACTATTTCTTCCAGTATAAATTTCTTCTTTCTCAGAATCAAATAATTTAATACTAACATTGTTTGTCTTGCATATCCAGTTCAAAGTAGTATCACAAGCATAGCCATTAATTAAATCATACTTCACATTTTTATTGCCATATTCTTTTTCTATAATTTCTATTACTTGATTTATATCTAACTCACCCAAAATTTCCACTCCCTGTTTAGATACTGGCAAACCATCTTCTTTTCCTATTTCATATCTAGAAATATAAAACCCTCCATATGTTAATGCACTTTCTATAAAGTTTTCATATTTTAAGTTTGCACAAGTATCTTTACTTATAAATAAGTCATCTGAGCAATTTATTCTTTCTAATTTTACAATATCATTATCTTCCTTATTAGTACAAGGAACCCATACATACTGATTATTATTTTCATCTTGAATTACAAATCCTGTATTCCACTCTCCTTCAACATATTCGAATCCTTCTGGAATATATGGCATTTGTGGATTTTGGTTTTCATATTCTTTACTTATAGCTAAGTTATAAAATTTTGTTTCATCAGTAATCATGGTATCATATTTTAAATTTATCTTATCATTAACTAAAGATTTTTTAAACCAATCATAACTAAATATTACATTTTTAATCAATATATAAATAGTTATGGCAAAAATAATAAATAAAATTACTGTTAGAATTCTATTTATTATTTTATGCGTTTTTAAATATTCTGAAATGCTTTTAAAATTTTTAATTAAATAAATTATTACTGATGTTATTACAATAATAATTCCATATATTATTACACTATTATTCATATAATACTAACTTAAATACTTTTCGAAATAATTTTCTAAAATAAATTATTTCAGAAAAACATTCTCCTTTAATTTTTTTTCATTATATAAATATTTCTTTTTTTAGTCAATCTTATTTAATTCTTTTATCATTAAATCTCCAAAAATTGCATATCCTATTTCAGGATTTGATACTAGCACATTTGTTACTGCTCCTACAAATTTTCCGTTCTGAATAATTGGAGCTCCTGAAAGTCCTCTTATAATTCCACCTGTTTCTTTAATTAAATTTTCATCTGTAACTCTTATTAACATACTTTTATTATTATAATCATTATCTTTATATATTTTTTCAATTTCTATTTCATACTCTTTAGAAAAATTATTATCTAATGAGCAAAGAATACTTGCTTTTCCAATTTCAATTTCATCCCTTAAAGCAACTTTTACTTTTTTACTTGTATCTATATTCAAACTTGTTAGATTATTCAATTTTCCAAAAACACCAAATTGTGAATTTTCCAAAATATTTCCAATAGTAGGCTGTCCTATTATAGTTCCTCTAATTTCTCCTGGCTCTCCCATTTCTCCTTTTTTAAAAGAGATAACTTTAGATGTGACAAGTTCACCAGAATCAATATTTATTAAATTATCTGTATCAGAATCAGTTATTCCGTGTCCTAATATTGCAAAGCAATTTGTAACAGGTTCATAAAAAGTCATTGTACCAACTCCAGTTGCTGCATCTTTTACCCAAAGTCCTAACTTATATTCTTTTCCGACTATTTCTACTGGGACTATGCTAGTATTTATAACACTTCCATTTCTTAAAATTGTAAGATTTAAATTTTTGCCATTTGAATTATTTACAACTTCTTTTAATGTATCAATATCTTCAATGTCATTATCATCTATTTTTAAAATAGTATCACCAGCTTTGATATCTGAATTCTCATACGGTTTATTTAATACATTATTTTTGTCCTCTATCTCAGACATTCCAACAACTAAAACGCCATTTGTATATAATTTTAAGCCTATTATCTTTCCAACAGGAACAACTTCTATATCTTCTATTGTAGTTATATTAACATCTTTTAATAGAATTTTTCCAAATAATCTAACTTCAACATTACTTATATTTGAATTATTGTTTGAAGTTTTTGCAGTTTCTGTAATCTCAATTCCCAAAAGTCTTCTTAAATTAAATTCTTCCCCCTTCATTAAAATAACATTTTGTGGAATTAAAGAAATATATGTTACATAAATATATATAATAATTAAAAAAATAATGGTTAATATTAAATTTATCTTTTTCATAAATCTATATTAACCATTTTATATCTTTTTTATTTAAAAATATTTTATCTACATTTATTTATAAATTACTTTAACAGCCATTATAGCTCCTCTTAAACTGTCATTTTTTTCATTATCTAATTTTTCATTGCTGCTGACATCGTAAAAATTTATATGAAATTTTTCTAAACTTTCTGTCTTTTTACTACTAACATCCACGGTTATCGTATACATTTGAGAAGAATTGTAATGTATTGGATAAGTTTTATCACCAAAAACACTTGTTGCATCACCTATTTTTACTTCTTCATATGACATATCATAGTTGATTGTTGGTTTCATAAGAATTTCCATTGATTTAATAGATGACTCTGGTAATGAAGTTGTTTTATTTACTTTAGGACTTTTTTTCATTTCATCATATACATATATTACTTCATATCCCTGAGAATTCTGCACAGCATTCATTTTATACAAATTGTTTCTACATTTTGCTATTCCAATATAATATGCCATTCTCAAAGATTTTGTTGCTTCATCTTTTACTTCTTCATTAAAAATATCAACTTTCTCATAATTGCCATCATTTATACAATCATAGCATGCTAAATTTCTATGGTCATATTTATATGGTAATATTGCATCTTCTTTATCATATATTTTATCATACTTTACTTCTTTAGATGTAAATGCTATAAATTCATTAGGTGCACTATTATATAATTTTGGGCAATCTATTTTATGATATTCACTATCTTCATTGTTAAATGAATCTTTATCTACATAAAATATGTAGTCTGGCTGAACAGAAATTTCATTATTCGTACTAGATACTATTTTATAATTATTATAAGTTTTTAGTCCACAGCTATATCCTTGCATAAAAGATACTATTGATACATTAGATAATATTTTATCCCATTCTTCATTTGACATTACAGGCATTGCATAATTATATGTTCTTGATGATATTGAATTGTAAGTTGACATTGCAGAATTTAAATTATATTGTATAGAATTTCTAATTACATTTAATTTATGTGTATAAAAGATAGAATCTTGTGAAATTTCTACTATACCATTTTGAGTAGAACCTTTTACATCAAATACTTTATTAGTAGTATCAAATTCGTATATAACTTGATTTAATTTTTTATCAATTTCTTGGTTTTGTATTGAATTATAACTTTGTCCAGATATTCCGATTAAATCTTTCTCTTCAATATCACTTAAATTAGAATATACCCAATTAGAAAAAATTACTGCTTTTGTATAATATTCTACTGCAGAAATTTTATCTAATTCATATTGTATATTGTTTATTTCATTAATGTATTTTTTTTCATTTTCTAAGTCGCTATTTTTTTGAGCTTCTTCTAATCTTACTTTAAATCCTGTTAATTCTTCATCTAAATCTATTTTATTTTTTTCTCCATTTGTTGTTATTTCAACATCACCGTATATTTACTGTTACTTTATTTCCAGCTGTTTCTATAAAGGCTTGAGCATCATTTTGATTGTAGTTTAATAACTCTATATTATTTCCATCACTATCTTTTGCTGTAATAGTTACACAGTCTACTTTACCTGTTGTAGGATTAACTGGTAATAAATATCCAGATTCTGTATAATATACATCACCAATTGATCCTTGTATTGTTATATAATTATCTAGAGTATAAATAACAGTTATATCTTTTTTATCACCATGTTGATATCTTGCTGAATATGGCATATATGTTTTTAAAACATTATCTACCTTAAATTCTGCTTTATTTATATCAGTAGTATATATATTATCTGAACCTGATTTTAAATATAACAATTGTCCATAATCATCTTCGTTTTCTAAATCACCAACTTTTAAATATTTTCCTGATTTTTCATTTTCTTCATATTTATAATCACTACCACCAGATATACTTACTCCTATATCTCCCACAGCAACAGCGTTTCCATCTGAATCAGTTAAAACTGTAGGAACTTTTGTTGGTGCATCTATATAATATCCATCATATAATGTGTATAACAAAGCTGGAATAAATGGTTCTATATATGATTTGCTAGCATTTGACATTCCTAAATTAGTAGCTAACGTATTATAAAAAACATTTGTAGATGCATCTATTATTGTACGTAAGGAATCTGATACAGATGACAATTCTTCATTTGCCGTATTAATTTCAAATGCAGACATTGCATCATATGTAGAATTTAATAATTTCGCATCATATTGATTTTGTAAATTTATTGTATCCACTTGTAGCTGTATGTAATAAGTTAAAACTAAAATTATAGGTAATACAACTAGAGCAAATACTATACCCATACCTTGTAATCTCATTTATAACTTCCTTTATTGATAATTTAATTAGATCCATTAGCAGTAACCATACCACTATGTTGTGCAGAAATAGTATAAACATCACTACCTGCAATAGAATAAAATACTCCTCTTATAGTTTGAGACAATGTTTTATTTGTGTTTTTTACAGTAGTTGAAAATTTATCTCCTTCTTTCATTGTATAAACACCATATTTTTCTAATACATCTACAATTTGAGAAGTATATATTGAATAATATACATTTTCTCCTATTACAGTACCTTGAGTCCAAGCTGATTTTTTACCAATATTCTCATCAAGTACCTGTATCTCCATCTCTACATCATATGAATTTCCAGTAGCATTAATTGTTGTTAATAATTTTGTGTAATTATCCATTGTAATTTTCCCAATAGCTCTTGATTCATCAACAAACTTCGTCGTAGCTGTTTCCACAGATAGTTGAGATATATCATCACTTCTTTCAGAAACTGATAATAAAGGGAATACGAACATTAGGATAGCAGCTAATAATATTGCAACAATTGTAATTAATGTATCGCTCATAAAATCCTCCTTATAATTTTATAATCTCTTAATATCTTTTATAAATTATTTGGTTGTTCAATCATTTTATAAATAATAACAATCTTATCTTTTGCACTTGCACCAGTAACTAAAGTGTCTCCATCTTCAGTTTCTATGGTTTGACCAGTATAAGAATAACTTATAAAATTCTCTTTAAATTGTATCTTTTGCATCCTTGCTTTATAAAAATAATTATCTGTATAATCTACATATATATTATTTATATATCCTGCTTTTCCATTAACAAAATAATCTATTCTAGTTTTTATTGCTTCTGTGCTACCTACCCATGGTGCTCCAAATAAATAATAATTTTTATTTTCTTGATTATTGTAGATTTTTTGATAAGCGTTATTTGCTATTTCTGAAGGGGAACTTTCGTTTTTTGCTTTTGTGTCTCCTATTGAATTATGAACTTTTCCTTCTAGATTAACATCAAAAATTTGCACTAAATTATCTTCAGCATCACAGATTTTAACACAGAAATTTTCTTTATAATATCTGTATAAAGTAGGAATAATGGTTTCGACACTAACAATTCTAGCAGTTCCATCTTTTATATCTTTATCATTACCTTCAAAAGTAATATCTGTTTTAACATTATCATAATATGCAGTACTATCAGCATAAAATGTTAATACTTCAGCTGTTGCCGTTACTTGTGAAAACATATATATTCCTAATGACAAAGCCATAATAAAAACAAATACAGCAAAAACAATATTTAATGCCTTTGATATATTATCATCCATTCTTCTTCCTTTCTTTATACTAAATCAAAGTGATATAAAATGATTTTTATATCACTTTGATTTGTTTTTAACATAAACTATATTTTTATCTATGTAAAACATTAACAGGGCTGCTAACATTATATGAAATATTTATGTAATCAATCAAACCATTTGCTTGATAAGACATTTCTACATAATACTCATGCTTTTGATCTACACGATTTCTTATAGTACCTAAATTATTAATGTAATCTGCTTGATTTCCATTAGATCCTGCTTGAACATTGTACTCATCATCGTTGCTACCACTAACTTGGTCAATATAAACTGCTGGTATTTTTGTTGCTTCATCTTTGTATGTATCAGCATTTGCAATTAATTCTCCCATTAAAGACTTTATTTGAGCTCCTGAACAAGTTCCCTCATAATTTAGAAATGTTTTATTGAAAGCTGTAATTTGATTTTTTGACATTCCTGTTACAGCACCAGTAATTTGATCATTTGCAGCATTAAATATAAACATTCCTATTGCTATGATCAAAATAACTAATAGAATCGCACCAGCAATTAAAAGTGCTTTTGACGCATTCTCCATATCTTTTTCCTCCTTTTAATTTGTATATTATTTTAATTTTAACTAGATTTTTTTTATTCTAGTAAACGTTAAAAACTTTAGTATTCCGTGGCTTCAAATGTCATTGATGCTATTCTGCCATTTTTTTTATGATATTGTATATCTGTACATTTAAAACCAACTTCTCCAAAATATCTTACAAAGGTATTGATATCAGCTTGCTTAAATCTTTCCATTCTATAAGTAGTGTTATCAATTATCATAGTTACATATATTTCAATGCTATATTCATCATCTAATACATATAACCCCTTTTCATCTTTTGGTATTGTATATTTTTCATTATTGCTAATTGCTCTATTTATCAAAGTAGTAATATCTAAACCATTTAAATCATTTCTATTATAATATTCATAATCTAAATTGAATTTAGATGATTCATTTTGCATAGCCATATAATCATTATACTTTATTATAAAAATTATTGAAATAAAAATTATTAATATAATAAAAATTATTAAAAATTTTTTCATTGTAAACCTACTTTAATTATATCATATTTAGGGCTTTTTTTCAATTTTAAGTAACGTTATATGCTATATTTATTAGTGCTCATCTTCAAGCTCTTTATCATTTTTATAAGCCTCAAATTTCATATAAATTATTTTTCCTGTTACTGAATTATATTTTATTTCTTTTGAATTAGCTCTAAACAAATAATTATATATTGTTTCTTTTTTTTCAGGATTATAATGAGTTTTTGATAGTAATTCGTCTTCATTAAAATCTTTACCTCTTACATTTAAATCACCTATTTTTTTTGATGCTAAATCATATGTTGATATTACATTTTCTCCTGAAAGTATTTTGTTTCTTCCAAATCCTACAGGTGGATTAGAGTTAGGTATTCTAAATGTAGTGTTTCCTACTTGTATCTCAATTTCTACTGCATCTCCTGAATCATAATTGGAATCCTCATTAACATTATAAGCCAAATTTGCTATAGAAATCATATCCACTATCGTATTATTTTCAACATTATAATATTCAAATTTTGAATTATATAATACTAGTTGATTATTAGCTTGTTCTTCATCATATTGTTCATTTACACTTGCACCGGCTCTAAAGAGATATACCATAGATGATATCAACATTATTGCTAATAACACGCTGGTAGCCATAAACAAAGCTCTTCCTCCATTATCCATATGCTACTCCTATTTGATATTTATATTTCAGAAAAATACAATTCATTAACTTGTCCTGTTATTTTACTATATTTTATACTGTCACATCTAAATCTTCTTGTTTTAAAATCATACAATGCAGTCTTCCATATAGCAGAACTCCATTTATCTAAGGTGGATTTATCATAATTATAAACTATTTGTTGCATATTACTACTAGTAAATTTTAATAATTTTTTAAGTGGTGTTTCTTCTTCTTTATTTCCATTATCGTATAATTGTGCACTATAGCTTTTTCCATCTAGAGTAATAACGTTGTTATTTGGATCTATATAATTTTTTCCTTTACTATTTAATTTATTAGTTTTAGGTTCCAAAAATGAATCTTGAGTAAATTCCGTATATCCTTTTGTTGGTACTATAAATCCTGCCGCTTCCATTGTTAAACTCAAATCTTTAATGGAACCATTACCCAAATATTGTTTTTGATTATTACCATCAAAGTGATATACTACCAAATTTTCTTCTAAATCAGATTTAATATTTACATATACATTAATCCAGTAGTCATCCCCATATTTGCTTCCTGTCAAAAATTTTCCACCTTGAACATACTTTTCATTATTACTCTCTGCCTTAGTTAAACAAGATATTACATCTGTCCCATACATTCCTTTCTTATCATAAACTTCATATTCTAAATTAAATGCAGCTAACTGTTCAGCTGTTTTAATATCAGCCTGCTCTTGTGGGAATGCTCCTATAGAAGAAAAGAAATATACAATAGCTGCCATTATAATAACTCCTAATAATACCCCTGCTGCTATTTCTAATGCTTTTACTGTATTTTCCATTTTTACATTCCTTTCTTTTATTAGGTCATATTTGACATTGTATCAAAAGCATCCATCATACTTGTCATACCAATTAAGCATAGAGGTATAATCAAATATACTACAAATAATGATACCATTGGTGCAAAACCTATAGCTCGACCTATCATAGATTTCTTAGAAATCATTCTCTCGTTTGATTCTTTTCTTTTCTCTTGGTAATAAGCTCTTTCTGTATCTAACTCATCGAAAGCCTCTCTTATAGGTATTTGTTCAACAGCAGCTTGTAAACTTTCTACTATTCTAATTAATTGTTGAAATGTAATTTCATTTTTTAACTCTTCTAAAGCTTCCCATGGTCCACTTTCATAGTTATTAACACATCTACTAATTGGCTCTTTAAATATATTTGAATATCTTTCTAGCCATTCTAGTATCATTTCAACATTTACTCTTTCAATTTTCATAAGCATTAATATAATAGTTTGAAATTGCATTACTTCATTTTCCATATCCATTTGTCTCATCATTTTTTGAAACATTAATAACCAAACTGGGCCATAGTATGCTATAATCATTACTACTAAAGATATTAAGATTTCAAACCATTTTATATATTCAGATTGAATAATTTGTAATTTATTCCATATTCTTTCATCAATTTTTTCCAATTGTTCCGGTGTACTATCACCATATTGATCAGATTCTGCAATTTCTTCACTTAACTTTTCTTGAGTTATATTATAATCGTATTGATATTTCTTAAGAAAATAATTATCCATTTCTGTTGTTTCCATTGCTGTCCTTTTTTGTGATTCACTTAACGAACCAAGTAAGTTATAATCTGATGTAGGTTCAGTAAATTGGTAATTAATTGCCATTTGATGTGCAACAATTAAAATTATTAGAGAAATTGCCCCTCCTGCTAAAGCTGCAGTTAATCTATTTATGTATAACCACTCCATTTTTAATTTTGAAGCTGAATCTTTTAGTAATTGTACTATTTTTCTATATTGTTTAGTTCCTTCTTTTGGTATAAAACAATTTACAAATTTTTTTATAGGTTCTTTCTTATAAAGTTTCGCTTGCCAAGGATTTTCAGTATTTATAGCAATATTAGTGCTACCGTTATCTTTTAATTTTCTAGTTAATACATAACATACATAAGTTAATATTATAAGAGCTACTTGAACTAAAAAACCTAGTGTTCCATTATAAAATTGACTTGTAAAAGCAAATTGTCCTACAGCCCATCCCTTTACTGCATCTAAAAATAGTATTGGTAAGGCTGAAATCATTGATAAGCTTTGAAAAACATAATCTAACTTGTCTCTTTTTAATATCTCTATTTGCATTTCTTGAGTTATATTATTCAAATTTTTTAAATATAGAGAAGAACCATCTTTATCTTTTCTATCACCAAATTCTTTTGTTAAATATGAAACTCCAGCAAACTCTTTCAAAAAGCTATTAGGTGCTATATCATAATATTTTTCAAGTTCTGTTTCTGGATCATCAGAAATTAAAATTTCATATATTTTTTCCGCTTGTCTTGAAACTTCTTTTTCATCATCTTGTGCAACTTCATATATTGCTTCTTCAACCATATTGTATTCATGGTAAGCATGTCTAATTTCTGCAAAAAAGTCTATTTGTTGTTTTAAAAGTTTATTATCTATTCCGTCAACCATGCCTCCAACCAATGATTCGATAAAGAATAATTCAAAAAGTAATAATGAACACATAAGTAAGTAATTTGAAATTGTCATACGAATTACTATTATCGTTAGAGGTATTATAACTAATATTGCTTTAAAAAGTATTTGTGCAACTTGTTTTCTCGTTAGATATTCATCTTCCAGATTTATAATTTCAAGTCTTCTTCTTAATTTCAATGCATATCTTTTTAAAAATGGAATTCTTACACATCTTATATAGAATTTTTGATAAAATACTTCCATACTAAAAGATGTTTTCTTTGTACCTTCAACCAATTGTCTTACATATCTTGTTTCCTTAGTTTGCATTTTTTTGCTAATTAAAAGATATGCTATAACTATTGCTGCAAATAAGCCACATATTCCACCCATAAAGTATAGTAACATGTTTTGTGACATTTAGTTATTACCTCCTTTTCTGTAAGATTATTCGTTTGTATCTTCACTCTTTGATTCTGATGGCTTTCTATTTGTAATTTGTCTATTTTCTTGTAATTTTTCTTTATTTTTTTGCATTTCCATTTTTGAAGCATGTTCCCTTGCAGCTTGCATTCTAGCTAGTTGCTCTGGACTTGCTTTAGGCACTCTTCTTATTTCTTGTGTCTCATTTTCTTTAGTTATTCTGGCTTTAGCTACTCCTCCTGGCTGATTCGTATTAACTTGATGTGAAATTGGCTGAGTTTTAACTGATTCTGCTTGTTCTGCTCTTAGCCTATGTGTTTCTGTTTGAACAGATGATTCATCAATTTGTTTTGATTCTTCTACAATTTCTTTTCCATCTTCATCATATTTAGGAAGTTTTGGTGGTTTTATTCCCCAATTTCTCTCTAAAAAAGCATCAAATGCAACAACATCTGTGTCATTCATATTTTCTCTCATTCCTTTTATATTTTCTGGTGAAATTGGATTTGTCAAAACATATGTATCATCAACAAATTCTAATACGTTATGATATTTATATAATTCTCTGTTTGTCTCTTTTGTAAAAAATATTGTTGCGTTATCAAAAAATTTATCAAATTTTCCTTCTAACGTCTTTTCTTTTCTATGATCAAATGTATACTCATTTTTTTCTTCTACTGGTACACATTCTGTAACTCTTTCTATGTAACGTCTACCTCTAAAATCTTTTACTAAGTGTATATCAAAGTTTAAAACCTGAACAACTTGCTCTTCTGCTGTCTTTTCATCTTTAAAAACTCCTGTTCTTAGCATTGAGTTACGAAGAGCTGTTACTAAGTTTGGAAAAGTTTTAGCATGGTGAGTAAATAATGTAAATTTAGATGCAACTTGTGCTGATTGTATCATCCAAGATGCTACGGGGTCAGTTGCAACCTCACCGATTATATTAACAGAACCATCAGTTTT
>CANROH010000008.1 GCA_947632185.1 uncultured Clostridia bacterium | reverse complement strand
TCAAATTTGAAGTACAAATTTGGCCAACGAAGTTTTTGGTGCCGTGGCTACTATGTAGACACGGTAGGTAAAAATGCGAAGCGAATAGCAGAATATGTAAAAAATCAATTACAAGAAGATATGATGTATGATCAAATAAGTATAAAAGAATATAAAGACCCGTTCAACGGGTCATAAGAGACGCGTGCGTCGGGACAGCTATGAGCCTTGAGGCTCTGCTTATAACATAGCCTTTTAGGCGTTATAAGTAAAATACCCCCGGCTAAGCCGGGGGATTTTTATTTTTTTATTTACAAATAAATAAAGTTTTAATATAATTACAATAAATTATATATATATTAATGGAGGTATAAAATGAAAAAAATAAAAGAAGTTAATATTAGCTTTTATTTATTGCTTATTTTATTTATGCAAATAATAATTTCGGATTTTTTAATTTATTTTACAGGTATTAGATATATTTTCGCTCAAGCTATTAGCTTGATAATCAATATTATAATAAATATAATATTGATTAAAACTTCTATAAGAGTAAAAAATGATTTTTCTAAATGGGATATTATATTTTTTGTAATTTTATTTTTTATGTTTACTGTTATGATTGTATTTCCAGATGAGTTCTGGGACTCTTATAGTTACCATTTATACTTACAGAAATTTGAATTTTCTGATAAAATAAATAATGATTTTTTTCCAGGAAGAACATTGACATCATTTATTTTTCCTATAGTTGATAGAATATTTTATTTGTTTAGATCAAGATTAGGTTTTAGATTAGGAACGATACCTTCATATCTTATATTTATAGTAATGTTTTATCAAATAAAAAAAATAATAAAAAATTTTGTGAATGAGGAATTAAAAGATTATCAATTATCAATATTATCATTACTTCCAATGTCTGTATTTATTATTTTACAACAGATTGGAACATATTATATAGATAATTTTTCTATATCACTATTATTAGAATTTACATATATTTTATTATTTGAATACAAAGATTTATTTAAAAATAAATCTAGACTATATTTCTTATCATTTTTAGTTGGATTAATAGTTTGCGTAAAACTTACGAATGCAGTTTATTTAGTATTACCTTTATTATATATATTAGTACGTAATATTAAAGACATTAAAAATATAAAATGGTATGACTATATTTTTTTAATTATAGTTGCTATTTTACCAATGTTTCCATATCTGATTGATACCTTAGTTCAAACTGGAAGTCCTGTATTTCCATATTATAATACTATTTTTAAATCTAAATATTTTGCAAATGAAAATTGGTTAGATGAAAGATATGGACCAAAGAATCTATTACAATTTATAATTTGGCCAATGTATATAATGATATTTCCTAATAAGGGATATGAGGGTTATTGTGATACAGATTTAAATTTTGTAACAGGATATATAATTTCAATAATATATTTATTATATATTACATATAAAAAGATAGTAAAAAAAGAAAAAATAGAACTATCAATAAATATAGTATATACTGCATATTTGCTATATTTATATTTAACTTGGACTAAGTTTTCAATAGGATATACAAGATATGCAGGAATTATACCAGTTTTATCAAGTGTACTTATTATAAAATTATTACTTAAGCTATTAAATATGAAAAACCTTTTATTAGTAACACTAACAGCATATATATTAGGAGCAGCTGCATATTTAGGATTCTCAAATTGGCTTGTTTGTTGTGTATTTACTCATTATGATTTTAAAAATCAAGATGTTTTAGGAAATTTAAAACTTAATTTTTCTTGTTTATTAAAAGACCAAGATTACTTAAAATATGATATTGATGGTATATGGGGTGTAATAAATGATGATAGTGCAATACCATCAATGCTTAATGTTGATGACAAGATAGTACAATTAGCATATGGTTTAAAAACTGGAGATACTGATATATCAAAAAAAATATACTGGGATAATGTATTAAATAATGATATATATATTCCATTATGGGAGTTAAAATTTAATGACAAATTAATAGAATTAGATAGATATAATTTTGAAATTACAGAAATTACTGATATATTACCGAATGCGTTATATCTTGAAAATGCAACTCCTATATATATTGTTAAGGTAAAATATAATGAAAATAAAACTACACCAAATTTTATAATATTTGATGATATACTAACAGGCAGAAGGTAATTATATACAAATAATATGTTTAAATAAATAGCATTATCAATTTATAATATTGATAATGCTATTTATTATTTTTTTACAAAATGTTAAAAAATAGAATACTATGTTTGTTGGATTACATTACAGAAAAATTAGAAACTAAATATTTTTTTAAAAAAAGCGAACAAATGTATTGACAAATTTTTAAAAAGATATATAATACGTATAGCGAACATAAATTCGCTTAAATTAATATATTAAAACTGAGAAAAGGAGTACGGATATTAATAAAAAATATCCTATTAAATGCTATGATTAATACATTACATATAAAAAATATAGGAATTATTGATGATATAACAATAAATTTAAATGAAGGATTTAATGTTTTGACAGGAGAAACAGGTGCAGGAAAAACACTTATAATTGGATCACTTCAAATATTAGCTGGTGGAAGATTTTCAAAGGAAATGATAAGAAAAGGTGAAAATAATTCATATGTTGAAATGTCTGTATATTTACCTAATTATGGATTTGAAGATGATACAGTTATAGTTTCAAGGGAAATAAATGTAAACGGAAAAAATATATGTAAAATAAATGGAAGATTAGTTACAGTTAGTGAGCTTAAAAAATTTATGAATAATATTATTGATATACATGGTCAAAATGATAATCAGTCTATTTTAAATGTAAATACTCATATTGAACTTTTAGATGAGTATTCTAATTTAGAAATTGAATCTAATAAAGAAAAATATAAAAAATTATATGAAAAATATATAAAAATAAAAACAGAAATTAGTAATAATTATGGAGATGATAAAGAAAAGCAAAGAAAATTAGACTTGTTAAATTATCAAGTAAATGAAATAGAAGAAGCAAAGTTAAAAGTTGGTGAAGAAGAAGAGTTAGAAAATAGAAGGCAAATAATAAGAGATTCAGAAAAAATAACAGTAAATTTACAAGAAGCTGAAGAACAATTGCATGATAATATTATAGATGGTATGAATATTGCAATAAAATCTTTAGAAAAAATAGAAAAATATAATGAAGAATATTCTAGAGTAGTGTCAGTATTAAAAGAAAGTTATTATGAAATACAGGAAGCATCAAGAGATATATCAGATTTTAATTCAAATATGGAATTTGATGAAAAAGAACAAGAAGCAATTGAAGAAAGATTATATTTAATAAGTAATTTAAAAAGAAAATATGGAAATAATATAAAAGAAATTTTAGAATATAAAAATCAAGTAAGTAAAGAAATTTATGAAATAGAAAATATGGAAGAATATGTGCAATCTTTAAAAAATAAATTAAATGAAACAGAAAGTGAAATGTATAAAATAGCAGAAAATATGAGTAAAATAAGACATAATTTTGCAAGAAAATTATCAGAAGAAATTAATAAAGAATTAGAAGAACTAGAAATGAAAAATGCAAAATTTAGTACAAAAATAGAATTTTCACAAGATAATAAATTTAATGTTAATGGTTTAGATAAAGTTGAATTTTTAATATCTACAAATATTGGAGAAGAAGCAAAACCACTAGTAAAAATTGCATCAGGTGGAGAAATGTCTAGGATAATGCTTGCTATAAAAAATGTATTAGCTGATGTAGACAAGATACCTGTGATGATTTTTGATGAAATAGATACAGGAATAAGTGGAATAGCAGCAAATAGTACTGGTGAAAAAATGAAAAAAATATCTAAAAATCATCAGGTAATTTGTGTAACTCATTTAGCAAGTATAGCTGCAAAAGGTGATTATAACTATTATGTATGTAAAGAAGTTGAAGAAAATAAAACAAAAACAAAAGTAAAATTATTAAATGAAGATGAAGTATTAAAAGAAATTGCAAGAATTTCAAGTGGAACAATAACAGAGATATCATTAAATCATGCAAAAGAACTTAGAAATATGAAGATTGCTTAATTTTTTTCAAAAAGAAATTGAAAAAAGTATATATTTTAGGTATAATTTATATAAGTTCTTTTAAGAGCTATTTGAAAAATCAATTATTCTAAAAATAAGAATATAGGAGGATTAAAAAATGAATAAGCTTTTTCAAAAATGTTCCAAAAAAGAAATTACTGATTGCCAAGAGTGTGCGAATTACCGGAATTGCGTAACTAAAAAGAAACAGATACGCAAAAAGAAAAGAATGAAAAGGAGACTAAAGAAGTGTTTCGTAGTTTTAATAGGTGCCATTTTTCTATTTCTTTTGTTGATACCATTTATTTTTAATAGTAATGAAGATGATGATCAAACTAATCAGACAACTACTGATAAGCCGCAAATAACAAGCACTTTTGATTGTGGTGACAATAGTTTGATTAACACTAATGATTCAATTACATCATCTACTACATCTATACAAACAGAAGAAATTAAAAAAGAACCTGAAGTTCCAATTATTTCTGCATATGGTCCTAGTGAAGACTATTATTATAATTTTTCTGAAGAAGATAAATTATATATGGCAAAGGTGGTTTATGCAGAAGCAAGAGGAGAAATTTACGAAGGACAAGTAGCAGTGGCAGCGGTTATCATTAATCGGTACTATTCTGATGTGAGGTACTTTGATAGAACTTCAATCAAGTCTATAGTTACTCAGAAGAACCAATTTGCAAAAATTGATTCTGTGACTGATGAAAAACTCGCTAAATGTCCAAACTGCATGGATGCTGTTGAGGATGCTTGCAAAGGTTGGGATCCAACAAGAGCAGTATTTGAAAACGGAGCATTATATTTCTTTTCACCAGCAGGCGTGTCTGGATATCAAGCAAAGATTAGAGAAGGTATTGAGTACATACAAATTGGAAATCATCGGTTTCACGTGGACTTTAATGATTAATGCAATCCTTAAAAAATGGTTTAGGTGGCTACACCCAAACCATTTTTTATTTGGTCAGGCACGAATATAGAAAAATGACATATACTAATTTATAAGATGTTTGGTGGAGGTACATACATGTTTATTTTTTCTATGTCTAACATTTTTATTTTAAGTCAAATAATGTTTGGAGTAGGATATATACAAAGTGGAGCTTTGTTTCCAGAACCGTTAAGTATGGAAGAAGAAAAAATATATTTAGAAAGAATGAAAAATGGAGATGAAGAGGCAAGAAATATACTTATTGAAAGAAACTTGAGGCTAGTAGCACATGTATCCAAAAAGTATTCATCAACTAATATTGATCAGGATGATTTAATATCAATAGGAAGTATTGGATTAATAAAGGGAATAAATAGCTTTGATGTGAATAAAAATTTTAAACTGGCTACATATGTTGCTAAATGTATAGAGAATGAAATTCTAACATATTGACTATATTTATACATAATAATAAAAACAGTTAAACGCAAGTGTTACTTGTGTTTTAAAACTTTGTATGTTATAATTTTTTTAGAATTTGTTTTTAAAGAGGTAGTCATATGGATTATAATAAAATAAAAAATAGAATTTTTTATTCAAAAGAATTAAAAACTGCACATGGCAAAGAATCACCAGTAAAAGGGTATGGTAGTGCAGGCGGTTATGCAAGAGAAGTTCAAAGATGTGTAGAAACAGTGGCAGTTGTAAATGGATTGAATAGGGATTATTGTAGTGTTTTAGCTCTTACAAAATATTTAGGAATTCCTCCTTATGGAATTGAAGGAGAAATTGCTATTAAAGAACTATTAGGCTCAGCTTATGATAAAACTAAAATTTCACTTGAAAAATTAGCTAATATTGCAGAAGAAAGCCCAAATGAACAACTAAAAAAAGATTTAACTGATTTAAATAATAATATAGATGATGATCATTTATCAAATGAAGCAAAATTGGTTGCATTTGTAGAAGATGCTTTAAAATCATATAGCTTATTAACTCCAGAGGAGCAAGAAAAATTAGGAGGAAGTATTTTAGAAAATACTATGATTAATGGAATTCATAAGGATGAAAATGGAATATTACAAAGAAGTGAATGGCAAGAAAAAATTTCAAAAGTTGTTGCAAATAGAGAAAAACGCCCAGATGGAGAAAGAGTTAGTGAAATAAAAAACAAAATAAAAGATACGATTATTAAT
Source organism: uncultured Clostridia bacterium (assembly GCA_947632185.1). Classification (GTDB taxonomy): domain Bacteria; phylum Bacillota; class Clostridia; order TANB77; family CAG-508; genus Scatovivens. The sequence continues at coordinate 31,659 of CANROH010000008.1, read as the reverse complement.
GCAACACGTGATGAGCAATCTGTAATTGAAAATATTTTAGAGTAAAATATGGTATTAATTATATAATACATACACATTATGGTGGAAGCAATTACTTAAATAGTTTACAAATAAAAGTCAAGAATAGCATCTTGGCTTTTATTTTTTTATTAATGAACAAAAAATTTAAAAATACTGTAATATAAAAGATAAAAAGCAAAAAAATTTTTAAATAAATGTTATTGAAAAAAATAATATTTATAGATAAAATTAATATATAAGGTAAAAGAATATGAATTAAAATAAAATCAACAAAGAAAGAGGAAAAGAATATGAATTATAACAAAATTAAAAATAGGATTTTTTATTCAAAAGAATTAAAAGCTGCACATGGCAAAGAATCACCAGTAAAAGGATATGGTAGTGCTGGTAGCTATGTAAGAGAAGTTCAAAGTTATGTAGAAACAGTAGCAGCCGTAAATGGATTAGATATGGAATATTGTAGCGTCTTAGCTCTTACAAAATATTTAGGAATTGCTCCTTATGGAATTGAAGGAGAAATAGCTATTAAAGAACTATTAGGTTCGGCTTATGATAAAACAAAAATTTCACTTAAAAAATTAGCTAACATTGCAGAGGAAAGTCCAAATGAACAACTAAAAAAAGATTTAACTGATTTAAATAATAATATAGATGATGATCATTTATCAAATGAAGCAAAATTGGTTGCATTTGTAGAAGATGCTTTAAAATCATATAGCTTATTAACTCCAGAGGAGCAAGAAAAATTAGGAGGAAGTATTTTAGAAAATACTATGATTAATGGAATTCATAAGGATGAAAATGGAATATTACAAAGAAGTGAATGGCAAGAAAAAATTTCAAAAGTTGTTGCAAATAGAGAAAAACGACCAGATGAAGAAAGAGTTAGTAAAATAAAAAACAAAATAAAAGATACGATGATTAATGCAGCACTTGACGAACAATCTGTAATTGAGAATATTTTAGGAGAAATTTAATATGCCAATAGATGTAGAAGGAATATCATATATTAATGATATTGAAAAGGCAGAAGCTGTAGCTTATGCTTTACAACAATTAGAAGTAGATGTGTTACACTCACCAGAATATAAATTACTTTATGGAAAAACACAAATGTTTTATGATGGTTTTGGAAGAAGTAGAGGAGGACATTCACATAATATAGGCATTACAAGTGCAAATATGGCAGAAAAAGCGTTTGAAAAAATCTTTTCAGAAAAAGAACAAGAAAATCCAGAATTATATGCTATTAATCTACGTATACAAAGAATTATTGGTCATATAATGGGGTACTCTCATGATTTAGGACATACTCCTTTGGGACATGATGGTGAAAGTGTACTAGATTCAAAACTTGAAGAACTATCAGCCAAAAATTCTGAAATGAGAGCAGAGGTTTCTGAACAAAGAAGAAGTGATTTTGCTGGAGTAAAAGTTGTTGCAGATGCTAAAACTGCTGAAAAATTTGAAGGACAAATTGAAGAAGGTCAAGAATATGACTATGAAACTTTTCAAGAAATTAAAAGAGGAGATGTGGGAATAGGATACGAGCATAATGAATATAGTGCTCAAATTTTTATAAGAATCTTAAGAAATTTAAAGGAACGTGTAGCAACAACTGAAATAGTTAGACCAGAAGTAGCTGAACAAATTGCAAAGATAGATGAAACAAAATTTGTTACTGCAATTCTAGCTCACAGTAGAAGTAGATTTCCGACTCCACCAAGAGATATAATGGCACAAATTGTGAGACAGGCTGATAAAGTTGAATATATGAATTTTGACTTTGAAGAATATGCTGAAATGGTTTTTTTTCCATTGGAAAGAACAGAAGAAAATGCAGAACAACATGATGCATTTATAAGTCTTCTTAGTGATAGGATAAAAGCTAGCAAGAAGCAATTTACAGTAGAACAAGTAATGGAATATATGAAATTATCTGGGCAAGAAAGAAGAGAATTATTAGAAGAATCAATGATTGAAGAGGCTTTTGTCGGATTAGATGGAAGAGAGCCAAAAGGTGAAATAACTGACAATATGAGAAGCATGGATATGGCAAGATTGTGTGCTGAATTTAAAGATGATGCAATTTTTTACATTCCAGATGATGGAAAAAGGGGATTAATTACTGGAAACAATGTAGAAAGACAAGAAGTTGTGCTAGATAAATTATTACAATATTATGTTGATCATCCTGATAAAATTCCTACAGAACCTATAGCTGAACCACTAAGTAAATTAAAAAAAATGAAGATGAAAATTTAGTTGTAGATGGAGAATTAGTTGTAGCATTTGATCCAAAAGTAGTTGAAGGAAAATGTGATTATGAAAAACTAAAAGTTTTTCTTTCTTCATTAACTAATGCTAGATGTGAAAAACTATATCAACAATTAGTTCAAGAAAGAATTCAATTAGGACCTAACCATGGTATTGAGCCAGTAACGAAGGAAGATATAAAACAAAGAAGATTAAAAACTTTATCTTATACTAAATCAGCTGATCAAAAAAGAGAAAATGGTAAAAAGTCTAAATATCCCTACTCATTATCAAGATCCAAGAAAGTAGAAAAATATATGTCATCGGATATTAAAGAGAGAATAGATCAAAATAGGCAAAAACATGAAGCTGAGGCTGAACAAGATCAATCATTATATGAAGAAATGGTAAAAGCTGATGAATTACGACAAAACGCACAACAGATACCATCAGCACTTGAATCTGCTATTTTAATATCTACACAAGATGTTACTTCAGAAGATATAGGCAATATTGCAAAAGAAGTTTCCAAAGGTATACGTTCATACCAAAACAAGAATATACAAGATAAAGAAGCTGAGAATGATGGGAGATAAAAACTATGATTAATACAATGAAAACTCCACAAGCATATGCAGAAGTTTATTGTTTTATTAATTCTTTAGGAGATAAATATAAATCAAAGATTCCAATTAGTGTTTACAATGTAATAGAATCTAATAGAGATAAAAATTATAATATTGAAATAAATGCTAATCAAGAAATTTCTCAAGGTATGCTTTCACACGAAGCATTAGCCTTAATTTCTGCATTAAATTTACAATATTGGTGTACATCTGAAGAAGAAAAAAATGAATTAAAGCAAAAATATAAAGAAAATAATGAAAAAGAAAAAGAAAAATATAGTTATGACAATTTATTTAAAAACAACAATAAAACTATTGACGAAGCAACAAAAGTTGCTATTCATGAAACTACAATAAATACAAATGAAGAAGTTACTGTATATAAGGAAAGTATATTTAGAAGAATAATTAATTTAATAAAAGGCCTATTTAAAAAACAATAAATTTAAAGATATACATATAAGTATTTTTGGTATTTGCTTTTAAGAAATATTAGAAAAAATATTTCTTAAAAGCATTTTATTTTTTATTAAAGTACTAGAAAACTAAAACACTGAAAAATTTAGGAAAATTGCTAATTTTCTATACATTATAAAGAGTAGATAAATTATTTTTTTGAAAAAAGTTATTATTTTTTCTCTGCAAAATATTATTGTATAGGGAGAAATAAACTAGTGAATGTAAAAATTAATTACCCAGAGCATAATACTATGGGAGAAAAAGAACTTATTCAAAATATTGCGAAAGCACATGCTATTCTTATTAAAGAGAGCGTTGAAAGGTTAGATATTGATAATAAATTTAAAAAGAAAATACTAGAACAGATATTAGAGAATTTAAAAAAAGAGTAGCTATATTATTAAAATATAGTTTTTAGTGTAAATTTATACATTTATATTGTTAGGAGTAATTATAATGAAATCTAATTTAAATGAAATGTTTGCAATTTATTCTAGAAAATCAAAATATACAGGCAAAGGAGAGTCTGTTGAAAATCAAATAGAAAAATGTAAAGATTATATTAGTCGAAAATTTGATATTGAAGATGAGAGCAAATTTTTAATATATGAAGATGAAGGATTTACAGGAGCTAATACTAATAGACCAGATTTTAAAAGAATGATGAAAGATGCAAAAGATAAAAAATTTTCAGCTATTGTTTGCTACAAACTAGACAGAATAAGTAGAAATATGATAGATCTATGTAACTTAACAGAAGAATTAGAAAAACTTGGAATATCTTTTATGTGTGCAACACAAGAGTTTGATACTAGCACTCCAACTGGTAGGGCAATGCTAAGATTACTTGGAACATTTGCAGAATTTGAAAGAGATGTTATAGCAGAACGTATAAGAGATAATATGTTAGAACTTGCTAAAACAGGCCGTTGGCTTGGGGGAACTACACCAATAGGCTATAAATCTAAAGCAATAGAGAAAAAGACTTTAGATGGAAAAGCTAAGAAACTTTTTAAATTAGATACTATAGAAGATGAAAGAGTAATAGTAGAATTAATCTTTAAAAAATATAAATAATATAAAAACAAGAAATGATATTTTTTTTAGTAGATTTGCTATTAAAAATATATTAGTGAATCCTGTTTATGCAAAAAATGATATAGATATGTACAATTATTTCCAAAATAAAGGTGTAGAAATATTTGCAGACGAAATAGAATTTGATGGACAAGCAGGAATTGCTACATATAATAAAACTTTGCAAAAAAAAGGTAAATCAGTACAATACCGTGATATAAAAGATTGGATTGTTTCTGTACGGAAAGCATGAAGGTTTTATTAGTCGGAAAAGATTGGATAGAAGTTCAAAATATATTGAAAAAACAAGAGGACATGAGATATAGAATGGCAAGAAAAAATAAATCTTTATTATCTGGTATTATTAAATGTAGTAATTGTGGTAGTTGTTTAAGACCAAAATTATCAATTAATGATAATGGGAATAGATTTTATTATAGATGTGAACTAAAAGAAAAAAGCCTAAGGAAAAAATGTAATATTGGCAATTTAAACGGAAATGAAGTAGATGAAATTGTTTTAGAAAATGTAAAAAAACTATTTAGTCCAGATTCAGAAATATATAATCAATTGAAAAAAATAATAAATATAAAAGATGAAGAAGAAGAGAAAGAAAAAAGTGAAATAAGGCGATTGAGAAGTGAAATAAAAAAGAATGAAAAAGATATTGATGGCTATTTAGAAAGAATAAAAGATGTAGATATAAGTTTAATGGAAGACATAACTAATAAGATAAAGCAAATAAAAGAAATTAATAAAACTTTAGAAAATGAACTATATCAATTAACTACTAATAAAGATAAGATTTGTGATAAAGACACTGCACAATTTGTTGTAGATATTATAGATAGACATTTTGAAACATTTGAAGACTTAGATGTGTTAAAACAAAGAGATATTATAAAATTGTTTGTTAAAGATGTTATAACAGACGGAGAAAACCTTACTATAAACTTGTTTGGCTCTGATAATATAGATAATAATATGTCATTGCCAATAAGTGAAAATAGCAAATGAGATCTTAATGTATTTAAGAAGTAATAAAAAAAGAACAGGGGATGTTTACTTAAATGAACCAATAGGTAAGGATAAAGATGATAATGAAGTGACGCTTCAAGAAGTGTTAGAGAATAATGAAAGAAATGTGGAAGATGAAGTTGATTTAAAATTCAAAATAAAAAATTTATATGAAAAAATGAAACAAATATTAAAAAATAGAGAAAAAATAATTATTGAACTTAGATTTGGATTAAATGGTGATAAACCTAAAACTCAAAAAGAGATTGCAAAAATGATGAATATTAGCAGGTCATATGTATCTAGAATTGAAAGTAAAGCAATAGGAAAACTTGCAAAAGAAATTAAAGAATAATTTGTTTTATATTTAATTAAAATAATATTATAATTATGGAAAATATTAGTTATAGATGATATAATTTTATTAATTAAAATATAAATAGGTGTAAAATGAATTATAATAGTATTTTAGAAAAATGTACTTTATGTCCACATGAATGTAAAGTAAATAGAATAAATGGTGAATTTGGCAAATGCAAGGCGGGAAAAAAGGTTAAAATTGCACTTGCTAATTTGCATTATTATGAAGAACCTTGTATAAGTGGCGAAAATGGTTCTGGAACAGTATTTTTTTCAGGTTGTAACATGTGTTGTAAGTTTTGTCAAAATTATAAAATAAGTCAAGAAATGTATGGAAGAGAAATTGAAATTGAAGAACTTGCAGAAGAATTTTTAAGACTTCAAAACTTAAAAGCAAATAATATAAATTTAGTTACAGGAGTTATGTATATACCTCAAATTATAGAAGCTATAAAAATTGCTAGGGAAAATGGACTAAATATACCAATTGTTTATAATTCTAGCGGTTATGAAAAAGTCGAAAGTATAAAATTATTAGAAGGATTTATAGATGTTTACTTGCCAGATTTAAAATATTATGATGATAATCTATCAAGAAGATTATCTGGTGTTAATGATTATTTTATTAATAGTGTATCTGCAATAAAAGAAATGTACAATCAAGTAGGATACCCAGTTTTTAATAAAGATGGAATTATAAAAAAAGGATTAATAATTCGCCATTTAATTTTGCCAAATCATATAGAAAATAGTAAAAATGTTTTAAAATGGATAAAGGAAAATGTTGATAAAAAAGTTTTTGTAAGTGTTATGGCACAATATTTTCCTACAAATAGGGCATTTGAAACGAATGATATAAATAGAAAATTAACAATAGATGAATATAAAGAAATTGAAAACTTCGTGTTTGATTTGGATTTACAAGGGTATATACAAGACTTAGAAGACGATGAAGAAAAATATGTACCAGATTTTGAAAATGATAAAAATATAAAATAGATATTATTATAACAATAAACTAAATAGATACCTTATAATTATTAACAAAAATTATTATATAATAATTTTTTAAAAAATACAAATAATATTAATATAAGAAATAGTTAGAAAAAGTAAAAGGAAATTAAAAAATTATAAATATATGTGATTTAAATTTAAAAAATGGAAAAAATTAAATTTGAAAATGGTTAATATATATGTTAATATAAATACATAAAATGAATAGTTAATAATTTTCCCTGCGTAGTGCGTATAGACAGAATTTTTAGAACCTACAAGTTTTGGATAAGGGAGCTCAATCTCTGAATATGGCGTGTATGCTTACATTTATGTAAGAAACCCAGGAATATTTAGGAAGGCACCCACCTGTGTGAGTACAGGTCCATAAAAATTCTTTGGACTTACGGCTTAGACGTGGGGCTTTTTATAATTATATAAGGAATTCTAAAATGCAACAGGACTGGTTGATAGACCGGCCCTGTTGCATTTTTTATAAATATATGATAATTTATTCGTAAATAAAGTATTCGAAAGAAGTGATTTTATGGAAATAAAAGAAGCTCTAGAAAATGGAAAAAATATTTTAGAAGATTCTAAAATAAAAGATAGTTTGCAGAAGGCAAGAAGATTACTTGCATTTACTTTAAATAAGGAAAAAGAATATTTAATGATTCATGAAGATGAGGAAATTAATGAAAAAATATATAAATCTTATTTAGAAAAAATAGAAAGAGCTAAAAATCACGAACCATTGCAATATATATTGGAAAATCAGGAATTTATGGGATTTGATTTTTATGTAGATAAAAATGTATTAATACCTCAACCAGATACAGAAAATTTAGTAGAGGAAGTATTAGAAATTGTTGAAAAAAATAATATAAAACAGCCTAAAATACTTGATTTATGTACTGGAAGTGGTGCAATAGCAATTTCACTTGCAAAACTTATAAAAGGTTCAATAGTTTATGGTTCTGATATAAGTGAAAAGGCTTTACAAATTGCAGAAGATAATTCCATTTCTAACCAAGCAAATGTACTTTTTTTAAAATCAAATATGTTTGAAAATATTTTTAAAGGATATAAATTTAATATAATTGTTTCTAATCCGCCATATATAGAAACAAAACAAATATCTACATTAGAAAAAGAAGTTCAAAATGAACCACATTTAGCATTAGATGGTGGAGAAGATGGACTTGCTTTTTATCGAATAATTGCTGAAAATGCAAAAAAATATTTATATGATAATGGCTTTTTAGCATTAGAAATTGGATATAATCAAAGAAACAAATTAGAAGAAATTTTAAAAAATAAAAATTATAAAAATATTTATTCAAAAAAAGATTTGTCAGGAAATGATAGACTAATAATTTGTCAAATTTAAATGGAGGATATATGTCTTTTTCATCAGATATAAAAGAAGAGTTAAGTAAAATAAAAAATTTAAAAGATAAAGAAATTTTAGAGGCAGAGTTTTTAGGCTATATTTTAACAGGAAATACTTCTAATAATGAAAATTATCTTGAATTTATAACAGAAAATGAATTTAATATTGAAAAATTCTATAAAATTTTATTCAATTTAGACATAGAATATGAGCCAAATGTAAGAGGAAAAGTGTTTGTAGCAACAATAAGAAAAAGCGAAAAAGTTTTAAAACTTATGAATATTAAGTTAGACTCTGATGAAGAAATAAAAAAAGCTATTGTAAGAGGATGCTTTTTAGGAGCTGGTTCAATAACAAATCCAAATAAACAATACCATTTAGAAATATTTTTTGAAGAAAAAAATAATTTAGAATACATTTCAAATATATGTAAAGAATTTGGAGTATTTTTAAAAGAATTACAAGTAAAAAATAAATACCAATTATATATAAAAGATGGAGAAGAAATTTCAAAATTTTTAGCGTTAATTGGAGCAAATAAAGGCGTGATGGAATTTGAAGATGTTAGAATAACAAAAGAAATAAAAAACAATGTTAATAGATTAGTAAATTGTGAAACTGCAAACTTAAATAAAATTGTTAATGCATCTGTAGATCAGGTTAATGATATAAAACTTATACAAAAATTTAAAAAATTTGATGAATTACCAGAATACTTAAAAGAAATAGCATTGCTTAGATTAGAAAATCCAGATGCAAGTTTAAAATTATTAGGAGAAATGTTAGAAAAGCCAATAGGAAAATCTGGAGTTAATCATAGATTGCAAAAAATTCATGAAATAGCAGAGGAGCTTAGAAGATAAAATAATTATGGAAAAACTTGGAATTTATATACATATACCATTTTGTAAGAAAAAGTGTAAATATTGCGATTTTATTTCTTTTTGTTATAGTGAAAAAGAATGGGAAATATATTTCAAAGCCTTATTAAAAGAAATTGATAATTGTAAAATTAATAAGAAGGTGTCCACAATTTATATTGGTGGTGGTACACCTTCTTTAGTTGACTCAAAATATATTTGTGATTTGATGAATAAATTAAAACAGAAATTTGAAATATTAGAAAATGCAGAAATAACAATAGAAGTAAATCCAGGAACAGTTGATGAAGAAAAATTGATTTCCTATAAAGAAATTGGGATAAACAGATTAAGCATAGGACTTCAATCTACTGATGATGAAATATTAAAATTAATTGGAAGAATTCATAATTTTGAAGAATTTAAAAAAACATATACTTTTGCAGAAAAAGCAGGGTTTGAAAATATAAATGTTGACCTTATGCTTGCAATACCAACGCAAACAGAAGATGTTTTATTAGAAAGTGTTAGACAAATTATTAATTTTAATCCAAAGCATATTTCTGTTTATTCTTTAATTTTAGAAGAAGGTACTGAACTTGAAAAGTTGATTTCTAATAAAAAATTAGAATTACTAGATGAAAATATAGAAAGAAATATGTATTGGAAAACTAAAAAACTTTTAGAGAAAAATGGTTATAAACATTATGAAATTTCAAATTTTGCAAAAAAAGGTTATGAATCTAAACATAATTTAGATTGCTGGAATCAAGAAGAATATATTGGATTTGGAATTGCAAGTCATTCATATATTAATGGTAAAAGATTTTCAAATACAAATAATTTTGAAGAATATGTAAAAAATATAGAAAATAATGAATTTGAAAAAAATATAGAACTTCATGAAATACAAGATAAAGAAGCTAAAGAAAAAGAATATATGATACTTGGATTAAGAAAAATAGATGGAGTAAGTATTTCTGAGTTTGAAAAAAAATTTAGAGTAAATCCATTGTTTTATTTTAGATTTGAAATAAATAAACTTGTAGAAGAAAGTTTAATTGAAGTTGATTTAGATGAAATAAAACTAACTAAAAAAGGTTTAGATTTTGCAAATTTAGTATTTGAAGAATTTATCTAAAAATAGCTTAGAATTACTTAATATATATATTAAAATAAGTTTATTTAAAATTTATCTAAAAAAAGCAAATTAACTATTGACAAAATATAAAGAACAGTATATTATATTAGCAGTCAAACAACAAGTTTGCTAAAAGGGGTGTAGTGATGCCAGAAGAATTAGATAAAAGAAAGAAAAAAATACTGCAAGCAATAATTGAAGAGTATATAGAAACTGCTGAGCCAGTAAGTTCTGGAAATTTAGTAAATCAGCTAGAATGCAGTAGTGCTACAATAAGAAATGATATGGCTGAACTTGAAAAAATTGGGTTCTTAGAAAAAACACACACATCAAGCGGACGTGTACCATCACAAAAAGGATATAGATATTATGTTGATGAACTAATAAGAGATGACAAATTGAGTAAAAGAGAGATGGAGATAATACGCGATAGATTAGAGACAAAAGTAAATGCTTTAGAAGATTTAACTAAAATAGCAACAACTACTTTATCAGAAATAACGCATTATACTGCTATTACTATAGGGCCAGATGTAAATAATCATATAATAGTAGATATTAAATTTGTATTGCTAGGTAGTAGAGTACTTATGGCAGTAATTCTTACAGATTCCGGAATAATAAGAGAATCCATTATTAAATTTGATGAAGATATAACTAATGAACAAGTAGAAGAGTTAACAAATTTGTTTAAAAGTAAGTTAGTAGGAAAACCTCTACAGACAATGAATGCACCATTAGAAGAATTCATAATGGATGAAATGAAAATGGGAATAAATATAATAAAAAAGGTAATAGAAGAAATAAATAAAATAATATTAGAATCTAAAGAAGTTTTCCTAGATGGAGCAAATAAAGTTGTAAATATGCCAGAATTTAAGAAAAATGATGTTGCAAAAGATTTTTTAAATGTATTAGATGCAAAAGATTTAGTTGCAGATGTATTAAATACAGGAATGGCAGATGATATAAAAATTTATATTGGAGAAGAAACAGAAAGAGAAGAACTAAAAAATTTTAGTATAGTTACATTTAATCATTTACTAAAAGGGAAAGATATTGGAACTATAGGAATTATAGGACCAACGAGAATGGATTATTCAAAAGTTATTTCAGTAATGAAATATATAAGTAAAAAATTAAATGATGATTTTAAAAATGGAAAACTTTAGAAAGAGAGGATAAGCTTTGGAAGATAACGAAAAAAATTTTAAAAAAGAAGAAAATGAACAAGTAAATAAAGATGAAAATCAAGAAGAAAATAAAAAGCAAAATGTGCAAGATATAGAAGATAAAGTTAATGAAACAAGTAATTTAAATGTAAATAATGAATCTATTAAAAATTTGTATGATGAATTAAAAATTGAAAATGATGACTTAAATGATAGATATAAAAGAATACTTGCTGAATTTGATAATTATAAAAAAAGAAGTCAAAAGGAAAAAGAAAGTATTTATGGAATGATTACAGGAGATGTTGTAGCAACAATGCTTCCTATAATGGATAATTTACAAAAAGCATCAGATGCTAAAACAGAAGATATAAGTTATCAGGAAGGAATAAAATTAGTTGCAAGACAATTTCAAGATGCTTTAAAATCTTTAGGATTAGAAGAAATAGAAACAGTAGGAGAACGCTTTAATCCTGAATTTCATGAAGCAGTGAGTCATGTAGAAGATGAAACAAAGGGTGAACAAGAAATTGTTCAGGAATATAGAAAAGGGTATAGAATAGGAAATAAAGTCATTAGACATTCTATGGTTATAGTGGCAAATTAAAATTTGGTTATATATTTATATTGTTTTTAAATTTTTTATTTATATAAATTGACGAAAGAAAAGATAAGTTTAAATTAACTTAAAATAAAGAAAATAATAATGAAAAAAATAAAGGGAGGAATTTTCAAAATGGGAAAAATTATTGGTATTGACTTAGGAACAACAAATTCTTGTGTTGCAGTTATGGAAGGTGGAGAAGCAGTTGTAATTCCTAATGCAGAAGGAAACAGAACAACACCATCAGTTGTAGCTTTCTCAAAAAATGGAGAAAGATTAGTAGGACAGATAGCAAAACGTCAAGCTGTTACAAACCCAGATAACACAGTTATCTCTATAAAAAGAAAAATGGGAACAAATGAAAAGGTAAAAATAGAAGGAGATGAATTTTCTCCACAAGAAATATCTGCAATGATATTACAAAAATTAAAAGCAGATGCAGAAAATTATTTAGGAACAACAGTTACACAAGCTGTTATAACAGTTCCAGCTTACTTTAGTGATAGCCAAAGACAAGCAACAAAAGATGCTGGTAAAATAGCAGGACTTGAAGTTTTAAGAATTATAAATGAACCTACAGCTGCATCTTTAGCATATGGAATGGATAAAGAAGAACAAGATCAAAAAATAATGATTTATGATTTAGGAGGAGGAACATTTGATGTTTCTATACTAGATATAGGAGATGGAGTTTTTGAAGTTTTATCTACAAATGGAAATACTCATTTAGGTGGAGATGATTTTGATCAAGCTATAATAAATTATTTATTAAGTGAATTTAAAAAATCAGATGGTATAGATTTATCTTCTGATAAAATGGCAATGCAAAGATTAAAGGAAGCTGCAGAAAAAGCTAAAATAGAGCTTTCAGGAATGCAACAAACACAAATTAATTTACCATTTATAACAGCAGATAGTACAGGACCAAAACATCTAGATATTACATTAACAAGAGCAAAATTTGAAGAATTAATTAGTAAATTAGTAGAAGATACAAGAGTTCCAGTAGAACAAGCTATGAAAGATGCAGGAATAACAGCAAATGATATTCATAAGGTATTATTAGTAGGTGGATCTACAAGAGTTCCATGTGTTCAAGAAATGGTTAAGAAAATAACTGGAAAAGAACCTGATAAAGGAATAAACCCTGATGAATGCGTTGCAATTGGTGCAGCTATTCAAGGAGGTGTTTTATCAGGAGATGTTAAAGATTTAGTATTATTAGACGTAACACCATTATCATTAGGTATTGAAACTTATGGTGGAGTATTTACTAAATTAATTGAAAGAAATACTACAATACCAACTAAAAAATCTCAAGTATTCTCTACAGCTGGAGATGGTCAAACATCTGTTGAAGTTCACGTTTTACAAGGTGAAAGAGAAATGGCAGCTTATAATAAAACATTAGGAAGATTCCAATTAACAGGTATTCCACCAGCACCAAGAGGAGTTCCTCAAATTGAAGTAACATTTGATATTGATGCTAATGGTATAGTACACGTTTCAGCTAAAGATCAAGCAACTGGAAATGAACAAAAAGTTTCAATTACAGCTAGTACAAATCTTTCTGAAGATGATATTAATCAAGCTATTAAAGATGCAGAGGCACATGCTGCTGAAGATAAAAAGAGAAAAGAAGAAATAGAAGTTAGAAATAATGCTGAAAGTCTTGTATATAATAGTCAAAAAACATTAGAAGAATTAGGTGATAAAGTAAGTGGAGAAGAAAAAGCTAAAGTAGAAACAGAAATTGAAAATGTTAGAAAAGCATTAGAAGGAACAAATATAGATGCAATTAAAGAGTCTACTGAAAAATTAACAAAAGTATTTTATGATTTATCAGAAAAATTATATTCTGCTCAAGCTGCACAAAATGCTGAAAATACAACAACAGCAGAAACTACTACAGATAGCGGAGAAGCTAAAGAAGGAACAGTATATGATGCTGATTATAAAGTAGAAGATGATAACAATAATGATGATGATAAAAAGTAATATAAAAAAATAAATTTATTAAAAAAACCAATTTTATAAAATATAATGGTTATAAAAGAGGCCAGAAAGAAATTCTGACCTCTATATAACTATTATAATATATTGATAAAAGATAATTTTAACCAAAGATAGCAAGGAGATAAATTTTAATATGGAAAAAGATTTAAAAATATCTGAATTAAAAGATATGCAATTAAAATTATACGAATTAAATAAAGAAAAATGGAACGATATGGATCCACAACATGCTAAAGATCATATTTTATATATGGTTGAAGAAATTGGTGAATGTATATCAATAATCAAAAAGAAAAAAGTTGAAAATGTAATGAATGATGAAAAAATTCGACATAGATTAATAGAAGAGTTAAGTGATGTTTTAATGTATTACATAGAAGTATTAAATAGATTAGATATATCTGCTGAAGAATTTGCATCAATTTATTTAGAAAAATATAACACAAACTTGAACAGAAATTATGAAGAAGAAAATAAGAAGAAATATGTTTAATCGCTTTAGGAGGAGAGATTAATAATGGCACAAAAACGTGATTATTATGAAGTGTTAGGTGTTGAAAGAAATGCTACTGACGAAGAATTGAAAAGAGCTTATAGAAGACTTGCCAAAAAGTATCATCCAGATGCTAACCCTGATAATAAGGCTGAAGCAGAAAAAATGTTTAAAGAAGTAAATGAAGCTTATGAAGTACTTTCAGATAAACAAAAAAGACAAATGTATGATCAATTTGGCTTTGATGGTCCTCAAGGGTTTGGAGCTGGTAATCAAGGGGGAGGCTATTATTCCTATGGCTCTGGATTTAGTGGGTTTTCAGACTTTGGAGATTTTGGCGACTTTGGCGATTTAGGAGATATATTCTCATCATTTTTTGGAGGTGGAAGTTCAAGATCTAGATCATCAAATGGTACTAAAAGAGGTGCTGATTTAAAAATAAATTTAGAAATTACTTTTGAAGAATCATATCTTGGAGTAGAAAAAGAAATAAGTATAAATAGAAATGAAATTTGTCATTCTTGTAATGGAACAGGAGCAGCAAGAGGAACAAGTCCTGAAAGATGTTCAGTTTGTAATGGAACAGGAAAAATTAAACAAGTTGTAACTACTCCATTTGGACAAATGGCAACACAAAAAGTTTGCTCAAATTGTGGACGGAAGTGGAAAAGTAATAAAAGAGCCTTGTCCAGATTGCAAAGGAAAAGGAATCAATAAAAAAACAGTTAAATTAAAAGTAAAAATACCAGAAGGAATAGATGAAGGTCAAACTATTGTCTTGAAGGGAGAAGGAGAAGCTGGAAGAAACGGTGGCTCAAAAGGTGATTTATATATTGTTATCCATATAAAAAGGCATTCTATTTATTCACGAAAGGCAGAACATGTTCTATGTGATATTCCAATAACAATTACTGGAGCTACTTTAGGAACAGAAATAGAAGTACCAATGGTAGATGGAACTAAAGAAAAATATAGGATTCCAGAAGGAACTCAAACAGGTACTAAATTTGCAATAAAAAATAAAGGATTTAAGAGTGTTAATGGTAATTGGAGAGGAGATTTTGTATTTACTGTAATTGTTCAAACTCCAAAAAAATTAACACGTGAACAAAGAGATTTATTGTTAGAACTTGCAAAAACAATGGATGAGCAACCACCGATAAGAAAAAAAGGAATATTCGGATAGTAAAAAAGAGGTATTCAAAAAAATTTTGCGGATACCTCTTTTTATTGTATATTATTGCATAAAAAATTTATAGATGATAAAATAAACAAGAATTCTATATTATAAAAGAAATGGAGAAAAATTTGGAATTAAAAGGACAAGTAGAGGAATTTATATATCAAAATGAAGCTAACAGTTATACAATAGCAGTTTTTCAACCTGAAAATACAATAGATCCTATAACAATTGTTGGTTATTTACCATTTATAGCAGTGCGGAGATACGTTAAAGCTTCAAGGAAAAATGGTAATCCATCAAGAATATGGCGAACAATTTAAAGTTGATTCTTTTGAAAAATTAATGCCTGAAAATGCTGAATCTTTAGAAAAATATTTAGCAAGTGGAACAATAAAAGGAATAGGACCTGCGACTGCTAGAAAGATTATAGATAAATTTGGAGAAGAAACTTTAAATGTATTTAAATTCGAACCAATACGTTTATCTGAAATAAAAGGAATATCAAAAGATAAAGCATATGAAATAGGTCAAGAATTTAATGAGAAATGGGAAGTATGGCAAATTGTTAGTTTTTTAGAACAGTTTGGAATAGGAGCAAATAATAGTAAAAAAGTTTATGATGTTCTTGGAACAAATGCAGTGGAAAAAATTCAAGAAAATCCGTATATATTAGTTGATATAGTGTATGGAGTTAATTTTACAAACATAGATAGAATTGCTATGCAAATAGGAATTCCAATGGATAGCGATTATAGAATTAAGAGTGGAATAAAGTATGCACTTCTTGTTGCAAGTTATAATGGAAATACATGTGTATTAAAAGAAAATTTAATACAATATGTTAAAAGTATTTTAGATGTAGATATAAAGGCAATTGAAGATAATATTGTAAATTTAAATGTTAAATCTGAAATTCATATAGTTCAATATGAAGAAGATGAATATGTATTTTTAGAAGCACTTTATAAAGCAGAAAAAAATATTGCAGAAAGATTAATTGCTTTAAAATCTTGTACTAATGCAAAATATATAAAAAATTTTAATAGTGAAATAAAAAAATATGAAAAGAAAATTGGCATAGAATTATCAGAAAAACAATTTGAAGCAATAAAACAGGTAAATGAAAATAATGTATCAATTATTACTGGAGGTCCAGGTACAGGTAAGACAACTATAATAAAATTCATTATAGAAGTTTATAAATCACATAAAAAAAAGGTAGTTCTATGTGCTCCAACTGGAAGAGCAGCTAAACGTATGAGTGAGACTACTGGCGAGGATGCTAAAACAATTCATAGACTTTTAGAGATAGGAAAATTTGATGAGGATAAACTTGGAAATATAGATACAGATGTAGCACCTGTTGACGCAGATGTAATAGTTGTTGATGAAATGTCTATGGTTGATGTATTTTTAATGAATTATTTAGTAAAAGCTATTTATTTAGGTACGAAAATTATTTTTGTTGGAGATCCTAATCAGCTTCCATCAGTTGGACCAGGAAGTATTTTAAAAGACTTAATAGATTCAAAACAATTTGCAACTGAGCATTTGGATAAAATTTTTAGACAAGCAGCTAAAAGCAAAATTATAGTTAATGCTCATAATGTTAATAATGGAGTAAATTTTATTGGTAAAAAAGATTATGATGAAGATTCTGAAAATGATTTTTTCTATATTAATGAGTCAAACCAAGATAAAATGTTATATCAAATTTTATCATTAAGTAAGGATAGATTAAAAAATTATGGAGATTATGAATTTTTTAAAAATATACAAGTCCTTACTCCAACTAAAAAGGGAAAAATTGGAACAAAAGAGTTAAATAAAAGTTTGCAAAAAGAGTTAAATCCTCTAAATGATAATATATTAGAAAAAGCATATGGAGAAGTAATATTTAGAGAAGGCGATAGAGTTATGCAAGTCAAAAACAATTATGATATTTATTGGGAAAAAGGAAGTAGAGATGACTTAAGAACCTATGAAGCTTCGACCGGAGTGTTTAATGGCGAAATTGGAAGAATAGTTAAAATTGATAATAACCAAAAACAGATAGAAATAGAATTTGATGATGGAAAAATTGCTTGGTACGCTTTTTCGGAGTTAGATCAAATAGAACATGCTTATGCTATTACAATTCATAAAGCACAACGGAAGTGAATTTGATGTGGTGATTTTAGTTATTCCACCATCATCAAATATGTTACTTACAAGAAATTTATTATATACAGGTATTACTAGAGCAAAAAAATTATTAATAGTTATTGGAAGTAAAGATTTAATTGAATTTATGATAAATAATTGTGATATTAAAAAAAGAAATACTGGACTTAAAATAAAATTTGAAACAATATAGATTTTAAAAATCAAACACAGCCACACGGGAGAATATTCCAAATGTGTGGCTGTGTTTTTTAGGGTTAGCTATGAGATATATTGCACAAGTTCATTCCAGCAAGTTATTTTTAAAATCCTAAAACGCTCGGAGAATTTTTCGTTTAATAGTTCGAAGAGCGCATTTTCATCTTTAAACATACATTTTCCAATAGAGTAATTGGATGTTATTTCAGTTGCAATTAACTTCGCTTTTTTTGAAAATTCACTCCAACCTTTAGAATTCCCATTTAAAACCCGGTATATCCGCTGTACATCAGCAAGATTAAAATACGGAAATCCTGTTATTTTAACACGATGATAATTTATACTTCTTTGATGATAACCGAAGTCATAATCATCAAGTTCATCAGAATTGTAACAAAAAATTGGATCGTGTGAAAACATTTAAGATAACCTCCAAAAAAAAGTTCATTAATATTATAACATGATTTACATAATATGACAAGTGAAATAAAAAGAATTGTCGAAAACCTCTAAAAATGCGACAAAACTTCTATTTTTTCTTCGAAGGGAATTTATATAAATATTAGAATAATATTTTATATAATGTAAAAATTATTTAATTTATAAATATCAAATGATAAAGGAGGTAATACAAAAAAGTGAAAGTTAACCATTATTTAGAGGACAAGTTATTATTTTTTGAAATTACAGAAGAATTAGACCATCATGTAGTAGAAAGAATAAGAAAAAGGGCTGACTATGAAATTCAAAGGTTCATGCCTAAAAAAGTTATATTTGATTTTAGAAGAGTAGGTTTTATGGATAGTGCAGGAATAGGATTAATTATTGGTAGATATAAAACCGCAAGTCTTTATGGAGGAAGTGTAGAACTTATAAATGTGAATGAGAAAGTTAAGAAAATTTTTGAAATGTCAGGGGTATTAAAAATTATACCAATTGTAGATGATTTTAGTAGTGAACAAACAGGATAACTTTTGTTATATATTTATATAAAATTTCAAATAAAAGGAGGATATGATTTTTAAATCATAAGTAAAAAAATGAATAAAAATAATATAAAAAATGAAATGAAAATAGAATTTTCTAGCAAATCTGCAAATGAAGCATTTGCACGAATATCTGTAGCTGCATTTGCATCACAATTAGATCCTACGATTGAAGAAATAGCAGATATAAAAACATCAGTTTCTGAGGCAGTAACAAATTCAATAATACATGCTTATCCAAATAAAGATGGGATAGTTAAATTAAGAGCTACATTATTAGAGGATGAAATTGAAATTGAAGTTTCTGACACAGGTGAAGGAATAGAAAATATAGAACAGGCAAGAGAGCCTTTATTTACGACAAAAGGAAATTTAGAAAGATCTGGTATGGGTTTTACTATAATGGAAAATTTTATGGACAAGCTTAAAGTAGAGTCAATTGTAGGATTGGGAACAAAAGTAACAATGAGTAAAAAAATTAAAAATAAATCTTTAGAAAATACATATTAGGAGGACAGAAAATGCAAGAGAGAGAAAGAACTCTTATTGCAAAAGCACAGCAAGGAAATAAAGAAATATTAGCACAAATATTAGAAGAAAATAAACGGTCTTATATGGAGTATAGTAAAAAGATTTTTAGGAAGAGGATATGAAGCAGAAGATTTATATCAAATTGCATGTATAGGTTTTATAGAAGCAATAAAGAGGTTTAAATTTGAATTTGAAGTAGAGTTATCTACATATTCAGTACAATATATGATTGGTGAAATAAAAAAGTTTTTAAGAGATGATGGAATTATAAGAATAAGTAGAAGTATAAAAGAATTGGGCATAAAGATTAAAGAATTAGATCGTATATATGTTGCAAAAACAGGAGAATCTTTATGTGTTGGAAAACTTTCGGAAATTTTAGAATTGCCTGAAGAGAATATATATATGGCAATGGAAGCATCTAAAAGTGTTGAATCAATAAATGAAAAAATTGATGAAGAAGGAAAAGAATTAGCAGACACTCTAAAATCAGATGAAGATGAGCAAATGAAAATAGTAAATAAAATTACTGTTTTAGAACTTATAAAAAGTCTAAGTTCTAGAGATAGAAAAATTATAGATTTGAGATATTTTAAAGATAAGACTCAAAGCCAAGTGGCAAGAATCCTAGGAATTTCACAAGTTCATGTGTCTAGAATAGAGAAAAAAATATTAAGTGATTTTAGAAGTATGTTGCTTGCATAAATTTTAATATGAGAATGAGAAAGGATATTCGAATTGAAAAAATTATTATTTTATTTCTTTTTTATCATAATTTTAATATTTACAATGCCAATTATTTTTACAAATAAATTTAAAACAGAAGAAGTTGTATCTGAAGAGGTAAAAGAAGAAGTGGAAGAAAAATTTGATTATGGGCAATATAGTAATATAAGATTGTTACATGTTGATACAGGAGAAGTTGAAAACATGGATTTAGATACTTATTTATATGGCGTTGTATCTAGCGAAATGCCAGCAAATTTTGAATTAGAGGCTTTAAAAGCACAATCAGTAGTTGCAAGAACTTATACAATTTATCAAATAAAAAATGGAGGTAAACATTTTCCAGTAGCTGATATTTGCGATAGTTCTGTGTGTTGTCAAGCATGGATTTCAAAAGAAGATAGATTAGCAAAATGGGAAGAAAATTTAAGAGATGAGTATTGGAATAAAATTGTTAAAGCTGTTAATGAAACAAAAGGAAAATTTGTATTATATCATGGAGAACCTATTAATGCTTTATTTCATAGTAACAGTGGAGGAATGACAGAACTTTCAATAAATGTTTGGGGAGGTAATTTCCCATATTTCCAAACAGTAGAAACTTCTGGCGAAGATGCATATACGTCATATAGCTCTGAAGTAGAAATATCAAAAGATGAACTTATAAAACGTATGCTTGAAAAGTATTCAAATTTTAAAATAAATTTTAAAGATGAAAAGTGTATAGAAATTTTAGAAAATAGGTAATATTGAAATTACTGGAGTAGATGCAAGAAAAATTTTTGAATTGAAATCTGCAAAATTCACTTTTGAAATATTAGAAAATTCTATAAAATTTAATGTTTTAGGATATGGACATGGAGTCGGTCTTAGTCAATGTGGAAGTGATGTTCTTGCTAAACAAGGATTTAAATATGATGAGATAATAAAATATTATTATAAAGATGTGGAAATTAGTGAATAATCTTCAAAAAAATGCAAATAATTATAATAATTATTTACTTTAATGGAGGTTTATATGGGAAGAAGAGATTTTTATGAAGAAGAAAAAATAAAAAGATTAGTATACATTTTTAGTGTAGTTTTAATATTATCAATAGTGTTATTTTTAACAATATTTGTAATGTACAATAAAAGATTAAAGGAGGAATCTAATAGCAACTTAGAAAGTTTAAGTTTGATGGAAGATATTGTTCCAAATGATCAAATGGAAGAAACCAGTTTTTCTGATGATTTATCTATTTCAGATAGCTCTAATACTATAAAAAACTTAAATACTACAGCTAATTCAACATCAAAAAATGAAAGTAATTTAAATACTAATACGAAAAAAACAGTAAGTAAAGAACCAGTGGAATCAGTTGTTGAAAATAAAACAGAAAGTGAAGATACTGTAGAAAGTGAACCAGTAGAAGAACTAAAATTTACTGCTCCCGTAGTAGGAGAAATTTCAAAAGATTTTGCAATGGACACATTAATTTATTCAAATACCTTGGAAGAGTGGACAACTCATTCAGGTATAGATATAAAAGCTGATAAAACAACAATAGTTACTGCTTCAGAAGCAGGTGTAATTGAAAGTATAAAAAATGATCCAAGATATGGACTTACTATTACAATTTCACATAGAGATGGATTTAAAACAATTTATTCTAATCTTTTAACAGCGGAATTTGTTACAGAAAATCAAACAGTTGAAAAAGGCCAAACTATTGGTACAGTTGGAGAATCTTCAAGTTTTGAAATTGCAGATGAGCCACACCTACATTTTGAAATGTATAAAGATGGAACAATTGTAAATCCTACAATTTATTTAAAATAAGTTATATAAAGCCCTTAATTAACAGTAAATAGTTAGTTAAGAGCTTTATCATTTTTCCATAATATTGTATTGAAAAAAAATAATCCTTATGTTATAAATATATATAGAGTTTATAAAATGAAAAGAGGAATAGTTATGAATAAAAAGAAATTACTTGTAAAAATAATAGCATTATTTGCATTATTAATGATGATACTTCCAATATTTGCAACAGTTTTAATTTATTTATTAAATCGTTAATATATGGAGATTGGAGATAAATAATAATGATTGAAACATTACAGAATTTTTTTCAAAACTATATTATTGCAAATTTAAATAATGTAAGTTTATTAAGTATAATAACAACTATATTGGATTTAACTATAGTTATTTTTTTAATATATAAAGTATTTAATATTTTAAAAGGAACTAGAGCATGGCAATTATTAAAAGGTATAGTTGTATTGATAATAATAACTTTCTTAAGTGGATATCTTAAATTAACAATATTAAATTATATATTAACATCTCTTATGTCTTATGGAGTTATAATGCTTATTATAGTTTTCCAACCAGAGCTTAGAAGAGCATTAGAACAATTAGGAACTACTAATAGATTTAGTAGGTTATTAGGAATTGATAAAGATTTAAATGCGAAAAAAAAGGAAAATATATATAAAATTGCTATTGCAGCTGTAGAATTGTCAAAGCAGAGAAAAGGAGCATTAATAGTTATTGAAAGAGATATAAAAATACAAGATATTATTGCAACAGGTATAATTATGAATTCAGAAATTTCTCCACAATTATTAGTAAATATCTTTGAACCGAATACACCGCTTCATGATGGTGCTGTAATAATTAGTGATAATAAGATTGCTGCAGCATCTTGTATGCTTCCACTTGCTGATGATAAGGATATTGCAAGGGAATTAGGAACTAGACATAGAGCGGCAATAGGTATTTCTAAAGAATCTGATGCAATGGTTGTAGTTGTTTCAGAAGAAACAGGAAAAATTTCTATAGCAAAAGATGGTACGTTAATTGCTGACTTAAGAGAAGATGTATTGAAGAAAATTCTTATTAAAAACTACATTGAAGAACCAATTCATCCAAATAGGCAAAAAAATAAGGAAGAAATAAAAAATAATTAAACTAAATTATAAATAAAAAAATAGATATATTTAAAAATTAATAACCTTGAAATGTTAAATAAAGTTTGACATATTAAGGTTATTTTGTTTTATTATTTAAATATTGTGCTAAATGTTAATGATTTATTAATAACATTTTTACTAAAATATAGGTTGGAAAAAAATTTAAATGGTGCTATAATATAAAAGTATTTTAAATAGGAAGTATAGTAGTATGAGAAATATTAAATTGATAATTGAATATGATGGAAAAGGTTTTAATCGGTTGGCAAAAACAACCAAATAAATTAAATATCCAAGGTGAAATAGAAAAAGCAATTTCTGATATTACAGGAGAAAAAATAGATTTAATTGCTTCTGGAAGAACAGATGCAGGAGTACATAGTCTAGGACAAACTGCCAATTTTAAAACGAATAGCAATATTCCTATAGAGAAAGTTGCTATTGCTATTAATTCAAAGTTAAAAGAAAGCATAAGGATAAAAAGTGCGGAAGATGTAGATGAAAAGTTTCATAGTAGGTACTTAGTAAAGTCTAAAACATATAGATATACAATAAATAATGCAGACACAGCTAGTGCAATTTATAGAAATATGGAGTATCATTTTCCAGTAAAACTCGATATAGAAAAAATGCAAGAAGCTGCTAAATATTTTGAAGGAGAACATGATTTTAAAGCTTTTAAAGCAAGTGGAACGAGTAGCAAAAGTAGTGTTAGAACAATTTATAAAGCAGAAGTAATTACTTGTAATGATAGAATATATATTGAACTTACTGGAAATGGGTTTTTGTATAATATGGTAAGAATTATATCTGGTACTTTATTAGATGTTGGAGTTGGAAAAATAAAACCAGAAGAAATTAAAGAAATAATAGAAAGTGGGCAAAGAAGTAAAGCAGGAAAAACACTTCCAGCACAAGGATTATGTTTAATAAAAGTAACGTATTAATTTTGTGACAATTAAAAGATTAGTAGAATATTATATATAAATACTGTATAAAACGGAGGTACATAATATATGAATATTTTACTAATCTTTTTTGCTATTCCTGTAGCAACAATAATCCTTTCAGGAATATTAGAAACATTTATACATTGTCCATATAAAGTGGCTGGAATATTTTTTTCAATATTTTTAGTTATAGCTTTTGCATTAGGTGGAACAGCAGAACTTTTAGTAGCTGCTCTTGTGTATACAATAATATCATTTGTAACTGCATATATTGTTATGTTGATAAGAAACAAACAAAGAAATTGTTATAATTATAATAATTTTAGATATAATCCTAATAGTTTTAATAATTTTGAACCTATATCTTTTGGCTCAAATAATGATATATCAAATACAAATTCTTTATCAGATAGTGATACATCCTCAAATTTTAACAATTTAAACGGTGGATGTAGATATAGATAAAAATTAAAAGAATGAATCCTATATAAGTAGAATTCATTCTTTTATTGACTATGTATTAAATTATTGAAATATAAAAATATGCATGATATAATGCATTAAATTAAAGAAATAGGAGTGATTAAAATAAAAGTTGCAATTATATCAGATATTCATGGGAATAGTGTCGCACTGAAAGAAGTATTAAAAGATGCTAAAAAAAATAAAGTTGATGATTATATTTTTTTAGGTGATTTAATAAGTGAGTTTCCATTTGTGAATGAAACTTTAGATATGGTTAGAAGTGTAAGCAATAAAGTTATAAGAGGGAATAAAGAACAATATTTAATAGAGTATGATAAGGAAAAGTATGATTGGAAAAATGTTCAATTTAGAAATACTATATTTATATATAATGAATTAAGAAAAGATAATTTAGAATATATAAAAAAATTACCATTAAAACTTAAACTTGAATATGATGGAGTAAAAATATTAGCAGTTCATGGTTCTCCAAATTCTGTTGAAGAATCAATGTATATTGAAGATATAGAAAAATTTAATGAATATACTAAAAATTTAAAAGAAGATGTATTAATATTTGGTCATACACATGAAAGAGCATGGAATAACTATATTAATAATAAATTAGTTATAAATGCAGGTTGTTGTGGAGTTTTATCTTATTATATTGGACAAGCTGAATATACTATTATTGATATAAAAGATGGAAAAGTTGATAATGTAACACCAAGATTAGTGAATTATGATTTAGAAATTGTAAAAGATAAAATAATTAAATGTGGAATTTTAGATGAAGATAGAGTTTTAATAAATCTTATATATCTTACTATTAATGGTAAGAAATGGATAAAACATAATTTTTTACAAGAAGCTAAAACACTGATGTTAGAAAGAAAACATGAATTGCATAATGATGATGCAAAGGGAATTTTTTATAAATATTTTAAATTATATGATGATGATATTTGGATAGGATTGGCTGAAAAGTATGAAAAATATTTTTTGATTTAAATTTTAATAAAAAGGAAATAAAATTATGAGGCTAGATAAGTTTTTAAAAGTAAGTAGAGTTATAAAAAGAAGAACTATTGCAAATGAAGCAGCAGATAGTGGTAGAATTACTGTAAATGGAAAGATTGTAAAACCAAGTTATGAAGTTAAAATTGGAGATATTGTTGAAATAAAATTCGGAGATAAAACTTCAAAATTTCAAATTATCTCAATTCCTAAGGTTCAAGGCAAAAATTTAGAAGAACTAATAAAAATACTTTAAAAGGAGAATAATTATGCCAGATTTTGTACATTTGCATGTCCATAGTGAATATAGTTTATTAGATGGTATGTGTAGAATTAAAGATTTACCAAAAAGAGCAAAAGAGTTAGGTATGAAAGCTATTGCTCTTACAGATCATGGTGTAATGTATGGCGCTGTAAATTTTTATAAAGAATGCATAAATGAAGGAATAAAGCCTATTATAGGGTGCGAAGTTTATGTTGCAAATAGAACTAGATTTGATAAGGAAGCTGGAATTGATGATAATTATTCACATCTTATTTTGCTTGTTAAAAATAAAATAGGATATCAAAACTTAATAAAATTAGTTTCTTTAGGATTTACGGAAGGCTATTATTACAAACCTCGTATTGATAATGATATATTGGAAAAATATAGTGAAGGATTAATTTGTTTAAGTGCATGTCTAGCTGGTAGTGTAAATCAAGCAATTTTAAAAGATGATATTGAAGAAGCAAAAAGAATTGCGCTTTGGCATAAAAAAGTATTTGGAGATGATTATTATTTAGAAATTCAAAATAATGGAATCCCAAAACAAGTAATGGTAAACCAAAAATTAATTATGCTTTCTAAAGAATTAAATATACCATTAGTTGCTACAAATGATGCTCATTATTTAAAAAAAGAAGATAGTTATAATCATGAAATTTTGCTTTGTATTCAAACAGGAAAAAAAATAAATGATGAAGATAGAATGAAATTTGAAACTGATGAATTTTACATTAAGACTCCAGAAGAAATGGCAGATTATTTTTCAGCAGTGCCAGAAGCAATAGAAAATACTGTAAAGATAGCAGATAAGTGTAATTTTGATTTCGAATTTGGTGTTACTAAACTTCCTAATTATGATGTTCCAAAAGAATTTAAAACACATGAAGAATATTTTAGAAAACTAACATGGGATGGAATAAAACAAAGATATGGGGAAAATTTTAGTGAAGAAGTAAAATTAAGAACTGAATATGAACTTGAAATAATTTCAAAAATGGGATATGTGGATTATTATCTTATTGTTTGGGATTATATTCATTATGCAAAATCAGTTGGAATTCCTGTAGGCCCAGGACGTGGTTCAGGAGCAGGCTCTATTGTAGCTTATAGTATAGGAATAACAGATATTGATCCACTGAAATATAATTTGCTTTTTGAAAGATTTTTAAATCCAGAAAGAATTAGCATGCCAGACTTTGATGTGGACTTTTCTGATGAAAGAAGACAAGAAGTAATAGATTATGTAGCAAAAAAATATGGCAGAGACCATGTATCTCAAATAATAACTTTTGGTACGATGTCAGCTAAAAGTGTTGTCCGTGATGTAGGAAGAGTATTAGATATTCCATATTCAGATGTTGATAAAATTGCAAAAATGATACCATTTGAGATTCATATGACTTTAGATAAAGCGCTAGAACAAAATAGAGAATTAAGAGAACAATATGAAACAGATGAAACAACAAGAAGAATAATAGATATAGCAAAAGGATTGGAAGGAATGCCAAGAAATGCATCTACACATGCTTGCGGTGTTGTAATAACAAAAGATCCTGTAGATACATATGTTCCACTATGTACAAATGATGGAAATGTTGTTGCACAATATACTATGGTTTTATTAGAGGAACTTGGACTTCTAAAAATGGATTTTTTAGGTTTAAGAACTTTAAGTGTTATTGCAAATTGTCTTGAACTTGTAAAACAAAATAGAGGAATAGATGTAGTTTTTGATGATAGAATGGATGATCCAAATGTTTATAAATTATGGCAAGATGGAAAAACTTATGGAATATTTCAATTTGAAAGTAGTGGAATTACATCATTTATGAAGGAATTAAAACCAGATTGTTTTGAAGATATTGTTGCTGGAGTGTCATTGTATCGACCTGGTCCAATGGATCAAATTCCTAGATATATAAAGGGAAAATTGAATCCTGGTCATAATGAATATACACATAAAGCTTTGGAACCAATTTTGAATGTAACCTATGGATGTATGGTTTATCAAGAGCAAGTTATGCAGATTGTTAGAGATTTAGCTGGATATTCACTTCGGAAGAGCAGATTTAGTAAGACGTGCAATGGGAAAAAAGAAACTTGATGTTATGGAAAAAGAAAGAGAAGTATTTATACATGGTCAAGTTGATGAAAATGGAAATGTGGTAGTGCCAGGCTGTGTAAGAAATGGTATAGACGAGCAATCTGCAAATAAAATTTTTGACGAAATGGCTGAATTTGCAAAGTATGCTTTTAATAAATCACATGCGGCAGCATATGCAGTAATATCATATAGAACGGCTTATTTGAAATACTATTATAAAGAAGAATTAATGGCAGCTACATTAAATAGCTTCCTTGGAAACTTAGATAAGATTCCTGTATATATTCAAGATTGTAAAGATATGGGAATACAGATTTTAAATCCTAGTATAAATTTTAGCAAAACAAAATTTAC
Source organism: uncultured Clostridia bacterium (assembly GCA_947632185.1). Lineage (GTDB taxonomy): Bacteria > Bacillota > Clostridia > TANB77 > CAG-508 > Scatovivens. The sequence goes on along the minus strand of CANROH010000008.1, from coordinate 3,262 downwards.
TGTTGTTGATAATAAGATTCGTTTTGGGCTAGGAAGTGTTAAAAATGTAGGTGTTGCAGTAATTGATGCTATAGTTAATGAAAGAGAAAAAAATGGACCTTTTGAAAGTTTTACTTCATTTTGTGAAAGAATTAAAAATGAATCTGTTAATAAAAAATGTATTGAAAGTTTGATAAAAGCAGGAGCATTTGATGAATTTGGAAAAACAAGATCAACACTTTTAGCATCTTTTGAAGGTATTATTGATAGTATTAATAATGAAAATAAAAATAAGATGGCAAATCAAGTATCTATGTTTGATTTAATAAATGAAACACAAGAAAAAATAGAATCACAAAAATATAGTTTTATAGAAAAAGAAGAAATGCCTGAAAAGGAATTGTTAAGTTTAGAAAAAGAAATGCTTGGAGTTTACATTAGTGGACATCCTTTAGATAAAATTAGATCTTTGATTGAGAAACAGACTAACATTACTACATTAGATATGATGAAAATTAATCAAGAAATGGAGGAATTTGGTGAGTCTAAAGAGTATAAAGACGGACAAACAGTTAAATTTGCTGGAATTATTTCAAAAGTAAGTAAAAAATTTACCAGAAAAAATACTACAATGGCATTTATTTCGTTGGAAGATTTCTATGGAACAGCAGAAATTATAGTGTTTGATAACATCTACTCAAAAGCAAGTAATTTTTTGGTTAATGACAATATTATTCTTGTTGATGGAAAAATAAGTTTAAGAGAAGATGAACCTGTAAAAATAGTTGCTTCAAATATTAGTGAACTTTCTGAAAATTCAAATATAAATGGGGAAAAAATTAAGTTTAATACAATTAAAATATTAAATATTAATATTACTAATTTAACAGAACAACAAAAAACAAAATTGAAAGGTGCAATAAAATTTTTTACTGGAGATAGAGTCAATGTGAAACTTGAAATTACTGATGGTACAGAAGTAAAACCTTGTGGAGGAATATTTTTAAATGATAAAATTTTAGACGTTTTTAGGGAAATCGTTTCTGATGAAAATGTAAAGATATATTAGTATCTTTTTAATAATAAAAAAGAAATATTTATATTGAAAAAAACGACAAAAAAATGTATAATTCTTTCAGGAAATATTTAGGCAGAGGAGAAAATTATGAGAAGGGAAGATGGATTATCTATTCTATCATTAGTTATAATAATTGCAATATTAATACTTGTTGCAGTATTTGCAGTTAATAAAATTTTTGGAAAAAATGGACTTGTTGATCAAATTAAAGAAACAGATAATGAGTACAATACTACAGAAATTGTTGATAATCTTAACTTAATTATTAAAGAAAAATATGTATTAGATTCCAAATATGCATTAGAGAATGGTAAAAAAATAGAAGAAGTATGCAATCCTGATATAATTTTTGCTTACTTAATAGAAAATGGATATATTGAACAATTAATGGATATAAATGATAATTTAGTAGAAGATCAATATTATATAAATCCAAAAGCTTTTAAAGGTGATATTGCATCAAATGCTATAAACGAAAATGGTTCAAGTAGTAATGGAACTAAAGTTTATAAAATTAAAAAAAATGATGATAAATATATGATTTATTTTGTAGATAAATATGGGGAAGAACAAGAGTTAGGAGAACTAAACTTAAGACCAGAAGTATAAAATATATTAAAAAGGTTATTAATAAAATGGACAAATCAATATTATAGATTTGTCCATTTTTTATAAAATTTAAAACTTTTTTTAATTTAATCCATATATATTTTGTTCAACTAAAAGATTTGCTCTTTTTACTGTTTTTGGATTATCAGATTTTAATGCATTTTCAAGAAATTCTGGATGGTCAATTAAAAATTTTTTCATAGATCCATCTGGATCTTTTGCAAAATTTTTAAGCATTACTAATTGTTCATCATTGATAATTCCAAGTTCTTTTGCTTTAGCAAATAATGAATCATCAATTTGTAATAAGGATAAAACTTGTACTCCCTCATTTGTAAGTACTTCTGTTCCACCTTGCATTCTATCTACAGCAAAGACACTCCATACAATATTTGACCCTAAATTTTTTATTGCTGGAATCCAAGCTCTAGTAAAGCTAGCAGATTGATTTAATAAATCTGCTAAATGTAAAAATTTTTTATTTTTAATTTCAGAAATAGGCTCTGATTTAGAGAATTTACTATCACTTAAAATAGTAGTTAAATCTTTGTAAATAGTAACATGAGGTTTATTAAGTAAATAAGCAATAATATTTGAAAAATACCAGTCTCTTCTTTCACCGCCAGATATGTAATCAATTTCATTTACATCTATATTTTTTTCAATATATTGTTTCATTTCGTCAATTATATATTTATAAATTTTATTTGTATTATAGTGTTCTAAAACTTTAGCAAATATATGTGATGGGATATCTGTTTTGTTTTCATGTTCAAGTTCATCGTCAATAAAACTTAATAGTTCTTTTGAATCATTTTCACTTCCATAAAGATAATCAGCATTTATAAAGTAAGGACCAATTTTTCCTGAAGTGTACCAAAAAGGATTATTTTCTTCTGCAATTTTAAATGCGTTTGTTTCAAATAATAATGACATTAATTCACTCATAATTTTCCTCCAATTTTAAATAAATTTAAATCTTGATATATAATATAGTAAAAAAAATAAAATGTCAATTTTATGATGTTTACAGATATGGTAATTTTTTAAGAAATTGATTTAGGCATTTGACAAAAAAATTGTAAATTATAAAAATATTACTTATATTTTAAAAAGCATTGTTTGACGAAGAAAGATATATATGATAATATATTGTAAGCAAAAAGATTATGGAAAAGGAAGATTAAACAAAATTTTTGTAGGTGAAAAATAAAGTATTGGAGGAAAAATATGAGTATATTATTAAAAAATGGAAATGTAGTAGATTATGCAAGTAATACTAATGAAATTTTAGATATCTTAATTGAAAATGATAAAATAGTAAAAATGGCTAAAAATATTGATATACAAGCAGATAAAGTTATTAATTGTACAGGTTATATTGTAATTCCTGGAATGATTGATATGCATTGCCACTTAAGAGAACCTGGAGGGGAACATAAAGAAACTATAGAAACAGGTTCAAAAAGCGCTGTTGCAGGCGGATTTACTACTATTTGTCCTATGCCAAATACTAATCCAACACCAGATAATGCTATTGTTTTGGAGCAAATTATTAAAAGAGCAAAAGAAGTTAATTTATGTAATATACTTCCT
>CANROH010000007.1 GCA_947632185.1 uncultured Clostridia bacterium | reverse complement strand
CCAGTAAAAGTTGAAAATGTAGAAGATCATGAAATGCATTCTGAACATTTTTATATAAAAAAAGAAGATGCAGAAAAAATAAATAAATCAAAAAGTGAAGGGAAAAAAATTATTGCATGTGGAACTACTTCGTGCAGAGTGCTAGAGTCTGTTGCGGATGAAAATGGAATGGTGCGTGAAATAGAATCAGATACTAATATTTTTATTTATCCGGGATATAAATTTAAATGTATTGATAGCTTAATTACAAATTTTCATTTACCAGAGTCAACTTTAATAATGTTAGTATCTAGTTTAGCTGGAAGAGATTTTATACTTAAAGCTTATAATGAAGCTGTAAAAAAGGAATATAAATTTTTTAGTTTTGGTGATGCAATGTTTATTAACTAGAAAGGAAAAAAGAGATGAATGAAGCTATAACATATGAATTATTACATATAGACAAAAATTCAGGGGCTAGAAGAGGGGTAATACATACTCCTCATGGTGATATTCAAACACCAATTTTTATGCCAGTTGGAACTCAAGCAACAGTAAAATCTATGACACCAGATGAATTAAAGGAAATGGTTGAGGCACAAATTATTTTGGCAAATACATATCATTTATTTTTAAGACCAGGTCATGAACTTGTAAAAGAAGCTGGTGGACTTCACAAATTTATGAATTGGGATAGACCAATTTTGACTGATAGTGGAGGATTTCAAGTATTCAGCTTAGGTGATTTAAGAAAAATTACAGAAGAAGGAGTAGAATTCAGATCTCATTTAGATGGAAGTAAACAATTTATAAGTCCAGAAAAGGCAATAGAAATAGAGGAAGCTTTAGGTGCTGATATAATAATGGCATTTGATGAGTGCTGTCCATATCCTTCAACATATGAATATACCAAAAAATCAATGGAGAGAACTACTAGGTGGGCTGATAGATGTAAAAAGGCACATACTACAACATCAACACAAGGACTTTTTGGGATAGTACAAGGGGGCTTTTTTAAAGATTTAAGAGAGCAGAGCGTTAAAGATTTAATAGAAATGAATTTTCCAGGATATGCTATTGGAGGAATAAGTGTAGGAGAGCCAAAAGACCAGTTTTTGGATATTTTGAATTTTACTGCACCACTTCTTCCAAAAGATAAACCGAGATATTTAATGGGTGTTGGAAGTCCAGATTATTTGATAGAAGCTGCAATTAGTGGAATAGATATGTGCGATTGTGTTTGGCCAACTAGAATTGCAAGACATGGTACAGCAATGACAAGTCATGGAAAATTAGTTGCAAGAAATGCAATTTATGAAAGAGATTTTTCACCTTTAGATCCTGAATGTGATTGTTATACATGTAAAAATTATACAAGAGCATATATTAGACATTTGATTAATACAAAAGAGATTTTAGGTATTAGATTATTATCAATTCATAATTTGAGATTCTTGACTAAATTAATGGATAGAGTTAGAATTGAAATTGAAAATGATAATTTATTGAATTTTAGAGATGAATTTTATAAAAGTTATGGTTACAAATGATATAAAATAAGGGGGAATGTTATATGAATTTACAAGAGAGCAATTTGTTTAAACAAGATCTGAAAAAAAAATCTAGAAGTAAAAAAGGTATAATAATATCAATTGTTATATGTGCATTTTTAATAGCTATCTTACTTATAATGATTATAATGATTAATTATCAAGATTCTGTAACTTTAAAAATGTATTTAGACAATACTCAAATAAGCATTCCAACTGACTTTTATAGAGAAATAGATGGAATTGTATATATTAATGTAAAAGATATAGGAAATTTATTAGGCTATACTTATACAAGAGGAGAATATGGAGAATATAATGAGAATGAAGATAGCTGTTATTTGGAAAATGATTATGAAATATTAGCTATTACTGCAGGATCTGATAAATTTTCTAAATATATTCAAATGTCGCCTGATGCTACGTTAGCTGATATAAAAGCTGTAGCTAAAAATAAAAATGGATATTGTGAAACTTTTAAAATAAAAAATCCTGTAAAATTTGAAGATGGAATATTATTTGCTGATGCAGATAATATTGGTGATATGTTTAATGTTCAGTTACAGTTTGAGGAATATAGAATTAGAATTTATTCATTAAACTATATTATTAATATGACAAAAACATCAATTACTAAATTAGGCGTTGCTGAAATGAGCGGTTCATATGAAAACTTCAGAGCTCTATTAGATGGATTTGTTGTAGCTGGTAATGGTGATGGAACAACTCCAAGTACTGTATATGGAGTAGTATCTTTGGCAGATGGAAGTGAAATAATAAGTAAAAAATATAGTGATATAACTTATGTACAAAATTCTAAGGAATTTTATATTACTACTGATAATGGTACTGTCGGAATTTTAAATTCTGAAGGTGGGACAATAATTCCTCCTTCTGAATATGATGAAATATCTTTATTAGACCAAGATAATTATTTATATTTAGTGAAAAAAGATGAACAATATGGAGTTCTAGATAAAAATGGAAAACCTATTGTATATGCAGAAAATGAAAAAATAGGATTAGATGTTGAAGATTATCCATTAGTACCTATAGAAAATAACTATTTGATTTTAGGGAAATGCATTCCTGCGTTAAGAGATGGTAAATATGGACTATATGATGTAGAAGGAAATACAATTTTACCAATTAATTATGATGGATTTGGATATAAAGTAGATTCAAGAGTAGATACTTCTGGAAATGAACAAAGCGTTTTAATAATACCATCAACACTTGGTATTAGTGGCATTGTTGTAAACTTTAATGATTTATATGGAATTTATGATGTAAATAAAGAAAAATTAGTATTACCATGTATAGCTGAGAAAATTTATGCTATTACAAGATCTGGCAAAACAACATATTATATGCAATATAATGGAAGTTCTACTAATATAGAAGATTGGATAACAGAAAATAATATAAGAGATATAGATGAAAATGGAAATTATATTGATACAGTAGAACCTGAATAATAAAAACTTATAAATCAATTCTGATAAAATTAACTAAAACTCTAATAAATCTTAATTGTCATAAAAAATACTTCTATAAATATAATTTATAGAAGTATTTTTGTATATAATATACTTTTAATATTTAGAAAGGAGAGTATGATTTTTAAATCATATAGAGAGTTTTATGAAAATTTTTGTTAGAGAATATCTTATTTCCATTTTGTTAACAATATTACTAATATTTATTTTGTCTATCGTTATTAGTAATACAGGTGTACCTGAAAAAATAATAAAACCAGCAACTATTGCTATAACAAGCTTGTCACTTATGTTTGGAGCATTTAGAATATCAAAATCTAAAAAAGAAAAGGGAATTTTAAATGGTTGCATATTAGGTTTAATTTATATGATAACTTTATACATAATATCTGGATTTTTAACTTTAGAATTTACTTTAACAATTAACTCAATAATAATGATATTTTTGGGAATATTAGGAGGTGTAGTAGGAGGAATAATTGGAGTTAATTTTTAAAATTCTTTTAAAAGTAGTTGATATTTTGAAAGATTTAATATACAATTTACAAGAATAATAAAATCAAAAGTACAAAGGAGGAAATATGGTAACTTTTGAGGATGTTGTGAATAATCTTGAAGTTAAAGAACTTATAAAAAATGCGCAAAAGCAGCTCGATGTATTAGGATATACTGAACATTCAACAAGACATGTTACAGTTGTTGCAGATAGAGCAGCATATATTCTTAGAACATTAGGTTATGATGAACATAGAATAGAATTGGCAAGAATTGCAGGATATATGCACGATATCGGAAATTCTGTAAATAGAGTAGACCATGCACATATAGGAGCAATTCTAGCCTATGATATTTTAAAAGATATGAATATGGATGTAGCGGATAGAACTGAAATAATGATGGCAATAGGAAATCACGATGAGCAAACAGGAACCGCTGTTAGTGATATTTCTGCTGCTTTAATATTAGCAGATAAGTCTGATGCACATAGAAGTAGAGTTTCAAAAAAAGATAGAAGTTTATTTGATAAACATGATGAAGTAAATTATGCTGTTACAAATTCGGAATTAAAAATTGATACAGAAGAAAGAAAAGTTATATTAAATTTAGCGATTGATACAAAAATTTGTCCTGTTATAGATTATTTTGAAATATTTATGGAAAGAACAAAAATGAGTAAGAGAGCAGCAAAATATTTAGGTTTATGGTTTGAATTAATTATAAATGATACAAACTTATTATAGGAGGTAATTATTTTGGAAAAGGGTTTAAGAATAGTTAAAACAATAACTGTATTATTAATTGCAATACTAATTTCAGCAGTGTCTTTTGGTGGTGTATATTTGCCACAAAAAGGAATATGGAAAAATGTAATAAAAGATTTTAATTTAGGAATGGAATTTGATGGCTACAGAGAGTTAAGATATGTTTTAGATGATTCAGAAGAGCAAAAAGATGTTTATGTTGATAAAGATGGAAATTATATGGGAACTGTAAAAGAGGATACATCAGATTCATCTGAAAATACAGAAAACGCAGAAACTACAGAAAGTACAGACACACAATCAGAGAATAATATAGCAAAAGAGGCAGAAGTAGATAAAGACTATACTATAGAAACAAGAACAATTAGAGCAAATGAGCAAGATGATATAAATATAGAGAATTTTGAAAAAACTAAAAAAATTATACAAAAAAGATTAGAAACTATCAATTTATATGAATATAACATTAGACAAGATTCAGTAACTGGAGAAATTGTTGTTGAATTGCCAGATGATGCCAATATAGCTTTAGAAGAATCATTAATTTCTACAAGAGGAAAATTAGAGATTATAGATTATCAAAATGGACTTTTATTATTAGATAATTCACATATAAAAAATGCTACAGTATTAGCATCAGCGCAAGATAACCAGTATCAATCATATTTACAATTACAATTTGATGATGAAGGAAAAGAAATTTTAAAGAAGATTAGTAATGAATATAAAGAATTAACATCTGCTGATGGAACAACTGAAAAAACTTATGTATCAGTAAATTTAGATGGTCAAACTCTTGTATCAACATATTTTGCAGAAGAGATAGATTCTGGAATATTACAAATACCTATGGGAAATGCTACATCAGACTATGCTGAATATGTTGAGATAGCACAAAATGCAACAAGAATTGCATATATGGTAAATAACGATATGATGCCATTAGTTTATACTTTAAGTTCTGATAATTTTATAAGACCACTAATTACAGAAGAATATATACAAATAGCAAAAATTATATCTTTAATAGTAGTTATTGCTATTTCATTATATTTGATAATTAAATATAGATTAAAAGGTTTATATGCAGTAATTTTAGATGTAGCTTATATTGGTTTATTATTACTAATAGTAAGATATGCTAATGTATTAATAACATTAAATGCAGTTGTGGCATTTGCAATTTGTACATTAATAAATTATATCTTTACAATTAAAATATTAAATAAATTTAAAGAGGGAAGTAATGATAAATTTATATTAACAAGCACATTGAAAGAATTGTATTTATCAATTATTCCAGTTTGTATCATTGCAGTTGTATTTACATTCGTGTCTAGTGCAATAATTAGTAGTATAGGAATGATTTTATTCTGGGGATTAGTAGTACAAGCTATATGCAGTTTAGTAGTACTTATTTAAAATATATTAAGGTAAGTATAAGGAGAAAAAGATAATGAAATTAAGTGGATTAAAAAAAATTATATTGCTAGGTATCATTCTTTTAATAATTGCAGGAATTGTTATTGTTGCTTTGAAAGGAATAAATGTTTCTCTAATTTTACAGCAACATGAATCAATTAATTTATTAATAGGAAAACCAGTAGAAATTAAAGATGTTCAAAATATTTGTAATGAAGTGTTTGCTAATAAAAGAGTAATTGTAAGAAAACTTGAATTATTTGGAGATTCTGTAAATATTATATCTGAATCAATAACAGATGAAGAAAAATCAAATTTAATTACAAAAATAAATGAAAAATATGAAACAGATTTTACTGTTGATGATGTAAATATTGAGAAAAATTCTAATATAAGAGTAAGAGACTTAGTAAGACCATATGTATTACCAGTAATGCTTTCATTTGTTTTAATTGTTGCATATATTATAATAAGATTTAGAAAAATAAATAGTCTTAAATTATTAGGAAAAATCTGTGTAACAATTATATTAACTGAAGCACTTATTGCTAGTTGTATAGCAATAACTAGATTGCCTTTATTACCAATAATGATTAATTTAATGTCAGTTGTAGCTATATTTGAAGTAGTATTATTTATAAGTAGATCAGAAAAATGTTTAAAAAATAAGTAAAATGTTAATAAAATATTTAAAAAAACTTGATTTTTAAAAATATATGTAGTAGAATAATTGTATTCTACCATAGACTTAGTTTCAAGAAAAAAACCTACTTTATACTCAGTTTATGGCAAATAAAAAAAATAGGAGGATAAATAATATGACAAAGGAAAGAAAACAAGAAATCATTAATACTTATAAAAGAGACGAAAATGATACTGGATCTTCAGAAGTTCAAATTGCTCTTTTAACAGAAAGAATTACAGAATTAACAGAACATTTAAAAGTACATCAAAAAGATAATCACTCTAGAAGAGGATTATTAAAAATGATAGGAAAAAGAAGAAATTTATTAAACTATTTAGCAGAAAAAGATGTTAATAGATATAGAGAAATTGTAAAAAAATTAAATTTAAGAAAATAAAAATTAAACCAGCACATTTAAATATGCTGGTTTTTTATTATTAAATTAATATTTATATGAAAATATTAATTATTATTCATTTCTTCATTTTTTAATTTTGTCCATGCTTCTATCCATTTTTGTTTTTTTTACTTTTACTTTTGAATTCCTATTCTCATAAGAGATTCCTAAATCCTTTTCTGAAAAAACTATTAAATATGCACTTATACGCGCTACATTTGTTTTGTAATGAGAAATTCTTGAAGTAAATGGAATAAGAATACAAAAAGATATTAAAAACAAAAATGGAATTTGCAGATTAACAGATATAGCAAATGTAAGAATACTTGCAACTGCAGTAACCATAAAAGTTGCTAATGAATTATCTCTTTCAACACAATTTTGAATTTCTTCTTTTAATAATTTATATTCTTCTAACTCGTTTTCCATATTTTATACCTTTCAAAATTTATATTATTATAACACAAAAATAAAATAAATCAATGTAAAAATATTCTCTATTGCAATTTTTTCCCAGTTATAGTAAAATATACATGATTATTTATTTGAAAGAGTAGCTTGCACAATGTATTATTAAATCTAAAATTAAAATTCTGTTATAATAGTAGAAATAGTATAGAAAATAAATTTTTATAAAATAATATATTGTAGAGGTTACATTTCAAATAAATAAAAAATAAAATTTTAGGAGGAAATGTAAAATGTTTAAAACTTATAGTATGGATTTAGCAGGAAGAACATTAACTTTAGAAACAGGAAAAATGGCTGGACTAGCTAATGGTAGCGTTTTAGTAAAATATGGCGATACAACTGTACTTGTAAATGCTACAGCTTCAAAAGAACCAAAAGAAGGAGTAGATTTTTTTCCATTATCAGTTGATTATGAAGAAAGATTATATGCTGTTGGAAAAATTCCTGGAGGATATACAAAAAGAGAAGGAAAACCTACAGATAAAGCAATTTTAACAGCTAGAGCAATTGATAGACCAATAAGACCTTTATTTCCAAAAGATTTTAGAAATGATGTTGTTATCAGCTGTTTAGTTTTATCAGTTGAACAAGATTGCTCACCAGAAGTATGTAGTATGATTGGTGCATCAGCTGCTTTATCAATTTCTGATATACCATTTGGAGGACCTACAGCTGCAGTTGCAGTAGGATATGTTGATAATAAAATAATTATTAATCCAACTGAAGAACAAAGAAGTAATAGCAAATTAAATTTAACTGTTGCAGGAACAATTGATAAAATAGCAATGATAGAAGCTGGAGCAGATGAGATACCAAATGATGTAATGCTTGATGCTATTAAAACAGCTCATGTTGAAATTAAAAAAATTTGTGAATTTATCCAAAAAATAAAAGATGAAATTGGTAAACCAAAATTTGAGTATACTTCATTTAAAGTTAATGAAGAAATATATGATATAGTAGCTTCTGAATTTTCAGAGAGAATGAAAAAAGATGTTCAAACTCCTGATAAACCAGAAAGAGATGAAAAAATATCTAAACTTACAGAAGAAGTTAAAGCTTGGTATGCTGAAAAATATGGAGAGGAAAAACTTGAAGAAGATGCTACTGCTATTTCAGATAGTTTATATAAATTAGAAAAGAAAATTGTTAGAAAGTTAATATTAGAAGAAGGAAAAAGAGTTGATGGTAGAGGAATTAATGACATAAGACCTCTATCATGTGAAGTAGGATTAATTCCAAGAGTTCATGGTAGCAGTTTATTTAATAGAGGTAGAACTCAAGTAATGTCTATAGTAACACTTGGTATGAAAAGTGAAGAACAAATGCTTGATGGATTAGATACAGAAGAAACAAAAAGATATATGCATCAATATAATTTTCCTGGATATAGCGTTGGTGAAGCAAAATCATCAAGAGGCCCAGGTAGAAGAGAAATAGGACATGGTGCTTTAGCAGAAAAAGCATTAGTTCCAGTATTACCATCAGTAGAAGATTTCCCTTATTCTATAAGAGTTGTATCAGAAATATTAAGCTCTAATGGTTCAACATCACAAGGAAGTATCTGCGCATCTACACTTGCTTTAATGGATGCTGGTGTTCCTATTAAAAAACCTGTTGCTGGTATTTCTACAGGATTAATTACAGATGAGGATGATCCTTCAAAATATGTTGTAATAACAGATATTCAAGGCATAGAAGATTTCTTTGGAGATATGGATTTTAAAGTTGGCGGAACAAAGGATGGTATTACAGCAATACAAGTTGATATAAAAATAGATGGATTAACTTATGATATTATAGCTGAGGCTTTTGAAAAAACAGCTAAGGCTAGAAAGTATATATTAGATGAAGTAATGGCTCCACAAATTGCAGAGCCTAGAAAAGAAATTTCAAAATATGCACCAAAAATTATTAATATGAAAATTAACCCAGAAAAAATTAAAGATGTTATTGGTACTGGTGGAAAAGTAATTAATAAAATTATTGAAGAAACTGGAGTTAAAATTGATATTGAAGAAGATGGATCTGTATTTATTTATTCAGATGATATAGAATGTGCAAGAAAAGCACAACTAACAATCGAAGAATTAACACGTGAAATAGAAGTTGATGGTATATATACAGGAAAAGTAAGCAGAATTGCTTCATTTGGAGCATTTATTGATTTAGGTGGAGGAAAAGAAGGATTACTTCATATTTCAAAAATTTCTAAGGAAAGAGTAAATAAAGTTGAAGACGTATTTAAAGTTGGAGACGAAGTTACAGTTAAAGTTTATGAAATTGATGATCAAGGAAGAATTAATTTAACGAGAAAAGATTTATATACAGAATAAAATATATTAATACAATTAAATAATGGCGATATTAGTTTTATTTGAATATTGCCATTTGCTTTTTTAAAAATTAATATATTAAATTTAAAAAAAGAATATAATGGCATAATAAAAATTAAAATCCTAAATATAATATTTATATAAAATTAAAATGTTTTATAAATGCAAAAAATAAAGGTAACAAAATATTTAAGAAATTATTAATTTTATGTAAAAAACTTGAAAAAATTTCCAGTCAATGCTATAATGAAAACTGTGTAAAAAAATAATAAACGAAGCAAATAAAACATATGAAAAGAGGTTAAAAATGAAGTATTTATATCTTCTACAACAAGCTTTGATATGGATAATAACTATTTATTGGGCATATCAAATAGTAGTTAGTTTTTGTTCTTTAATAAAATTAAAAGATAAAAAACTATTAATTGAAAAAGATCATAAATTTATGGCAATTGTGCCAGCTCATAACGAAGAAAATGTAATAAGAAACCTAGTAGAAAGTTTAAATGAACAAGATTATCCAAAAGAGTTATATGATGTTTATGTTATTGCAGATAATTGTACAGATGCAACGGCTGAAATAGCAAAAGAAGCAGGAGCTAAAGTATTAAAAAGATTTGATGAACAACATAAAACTAAAGGTCATGCATTAAATTGGTTTTTAAAACAAAAAATTGAAGAAAATGCAGATTATGATGCAATTTGTGTTTTTGATGCAGATAATATTGTTGATAAAAACTTTCTTAAAAATATGAATAAAAAATTGTGTCAAGGTGAAGAAATTGTTCAAGGATATAGAGATATTAAGAATCCTACAGATAGTTGGATTTCAGCAGGATATGCTATTTTCTATTGGATGATGCATAGATTTTATCATTTAGCTAGATATAATTTAGGCTTATCACCATTGTTAAATGGTACAGGATTTATGGTAAAATTTGATTTATTAAAACCAGATGGATGGAATACAGTTACATTAACAGAAGATATTGAATTTTCTCTAATTAATATTTGCCAAGGCAGAAAATTAGGTTGGGCTGTTGATGCAATAGTGTATGATGAACAACCTACTACATTTAAGGCTAGTTGGTCACAACGTTCTAGATGGACAGTTGGACATTTACAATGTATGAAGGAATATACAAAATCTCTAGCAGATGGAGTTAAAAAATATAAAACTTTAATGAATTTTGATGGATTATTATATATGTTTGGTATTCCAATGATGCTTCTTACATTTTTATTATTGGGAGTAAATGGCTTATTATATATAGGAGCAGAAATGACTTTTAGCGAGTTAATGGGTAACTTTGCTAGATATTTAATTACAACATTTTTATTGCCTGTTATAACAGGAATTGCTATTATGGCATTAGAGAAAAAACCAATAATACCTATGATAAAAGGAATACTATGTTATCCATTATTTATGGGATCTTGGATTTTAATAAATATAAAATGCTTGATAAAACCTAATACAAATTGGGAGAAAATTGAGCATGTAAGAGATATTAATATTAAAGAAGTAAAAACAATATAATTTTTGAATATATTATATGTACTAAAAGGGGTAGAAAAAATCTATCCCTTTTATATTTTAGGTATTGTAAAAAATATAAAAAAATGATAGTATTACTATATGCATTTTACGCATATAATATTTAAAATCAAATAGCAGAAGGGAAATTACATATGACAGAATTTGATAAACAATTACAAGAGATTGTAAGTAGGAACGATATTTTAAAAAATGAACCTATGTCTAAGCATACTTCATTTAAAATTGGTGGAAATGCTGATTATTTCGTTAAAATAACAAATTGTGATAAATTAAAAAAAGTATTAAATTTAGCAGAAAAAAACAATATTCCTATAACTGTAGTTGGAAATGGAACAAATCTTCTTGTTAGAGAAGGTGGAATAAGAGGAATTGTAATTAAATTAGAACTTAATCAATTTAAAATAAAGAAGAATGTAAATGAAGTTATAATTACTGTAGAATCTGGAATGACTCTTTCTACATTATCTGCGATTGCATTAAAAGAAGAAATATCAGGACTTGAATTTTTATCAGGAATACCAGGAACAATCGGCGGAGCATTAAGAATGAATGCTGGAGCTTATGGCAAGGAAATGAAAGATATTGTTTTGAAAACAAGATACATGACATATGATGGAAAAATTAAAACATTATCATTAGAAGATCATAAATTCGAATATAGGAATAGTATTTTTTCTAGATTAAAAGGTATTATAATTGATACTACAATTCGAGGAACACAAGGTAACTCAACAGATATAAAAAATCTTATGGAAGAGTATTCAATTTCTAGAAAAGCCTCTCAACCTTTAGACTATCCAAGTGCAGGAAGTAGTTTTAAAAGACTAGGTGAAGTTGTTACAGCCAAAATAATAGATGAATGTGGTTTAAAAGGATTTAATATTGGAGATGCTGAAATTTCTACTAAACATGCCGGATTTATTATAAATAAAGGAAAAGCCACATCTAATGATGTTTTAAAGCTTGTAGAAGAAGTAAAAAGACAAGTTAAAGAAAAATGTGATTTAGATATA
Source organism: uncultured Clostridia bacterium (assembly GCA_947632185.1). Lineage (GTDB taxonomy): Bacteria > Bacillota > Clostridia > TANB77 > CAG-508 > Scatovivens. Next base: position 33,163 of record CANROH010000007.1, on the reverse strand, counting down.
GAATTAGAAATATTAGTTTTAGGAGAAGAAAAAAAATGAAATCTTTTTTAGAATGGTTTAAAGCAAGTACAAAAGTTAAACGATGGATATTATTAATAATAGTTGGTATTATTCTTACTTGTTATGGAATTTCAAAAATTTTAGTTTCAGAAGAAATTACTTTTTTTGAATTAGCAAAAATAATAGTAATATTTGTTATAGGATTTATTGCTATAGTTATGAGTATTATTTTTATTCAAAAAAGAAGTCTAGAAATTATTATAGAGGCCAATAATACCTCAACGGAAAAGGGAAAGAAAGCAGGACTAAACATTAAATCTTTAATTTTTAATAAAAAAGTTTATGAAGAAGGTCCTAAAGTTGTTGTTATTGGTGGTGGACAAGGATTAAATACAGTAATTGAAGGTTTTAAAAAATATACTAATAATATTACTGCAATAGTAACTATGTCTGATTATGGAGATATACCTACAGAATCAAGAAGAGCATTAGATACATTACCATTAAGAGATATTAAAGATTCTATTATTGCTATGTCTGATAAAGAAGACATTATGAGAAATTTATTAAATTTAAATTTTCAAAATGAAAGATTAAAAGGATTAAATTTTGGAGATGTATATTTAACAGCTATGAATGAAATATATAATAATATTTCAGAAGCAATTTCAAAAAGTACAGAAGTTTTGAATATAACAGGAAAAGTTATACCAGTAACTTTGGATGAAATAACAATATGTGCAGAACTTACAGATGGCACAACAATAAAACAAAAAGATAAAATACCGGAAATTGTAGCAGAAAAAGTAGAATCAATAAGTAGAATTTATATAACACCTTCAAATTGTAGGCCAGCGCCAGGTGTTATTGAGGCAATTGAAGATGCAGATGTTGTTATAATAGGACCAGGAAGTTTATATACAAATGTTTTACCAAATTTATTAGTTAAGAATGTAGCAAAATCAATAAAAGAGACTAAAGCTATTAAATTCTATATTTCAAACATAATGACAGAGCCAGGACAAACTGATAGTTATACTTTATCAGATCACTTAAAGGCGATAACAGAACATGTTGGATCAGGACTTATAGATTATTGTTTAGTAGATACAGGAGAAGTAATACCAGAATTTATTAGAAAATACAATAAAGAGGGCTCAGAACTTGTAGAATTAGATAGTAAAAAGGTAGAGGAATATAATGTAAAAATAATACAAAGAAATATGTCTTGTGTTAAAAATGATAAAATAAGACATAATCCTGATATTATTGCATCAACAATAATTGAAATGATTTGTAATGATTTAAAATTCCATGATATGCAAAATAATACAGAATACCTACTATTACAATCTGTTTTAAAAGAGCAGAAAAAAATGCAACAACAAGAAAAAAGGTTAACAAAAATTTCAAAAGGAAAAATACCAAAAAGGGAAAAAGAACCTAGAAAGGTAAGCAAATTTAAAGAAAAATATAAAGATAGAGTTGAATCAATTCAAAATACTGATGCTACAATACAACAAAATAGAAAAATAGCTGAAGAAATAGAGGAAATGGAATTAGGAAGAAGAGAATTAAGAAGAAATAGAGATTCAAATAATTCAGAAAGTTTTTTTAAACGAGAACAACCTCCTATGAGGAGAAGTCAAAGAAAAAGAAAATAAGTAAAGGAAAAGATACAAATGAAATTAAGTAAGAAACAAATAGATTTAAAAGAATGCTTAAATAGAGAATGGGTTTTATCAAATGGCACAGGCGGATTTTGTTCGTCTACTGTTTTAGGTGCTAATACAAGAAGATATCACGGATTGCTTGTTGCTCCACTATTACCACCAGCACAGAGACATTTACTAGTATCAAAAGTAGATGAAAGCATTTGTATTAATGAAAAAGAATATAATTTATTTACAAATGTGTGTAGAAATTATATTTCTGATGGATATAAATATTTAGAAAGTTTTGAAAAAGAATATTTGCCAATATTTACATATAAAATCGAGGATGTAAAAATAGTAAAAACTATATCTATGATTTATGGTAGAAATACTGTAGTTGTGCAATATAAAATTAAAAATGGAAAATATGATGCAAAATTGAAATTAGCACCAATTATCAATTTTAGAGATTTTCATCAAATGACTACAAATCATGAGTTTTCTTTAAAACAAATAGAAAATAAAAATAAAGTTAGAATTGAAGTTGATGGAAATCGGAAGCTCACCAATTTATATTTTTGTAAATGATGGTAAATATATTGAACATAAAAATGATACTTTTAGAAACATGCTTTATATAAAAGAGGAAGAAAGAGGTTTTCCTCCAGAAGAAAACCTAGTTGTTCCTGGAAGATATGAGATTAATATAAAAGCAAAAGAAACAAAAGAATTAACATTTGTAGCATCTTTGGAAGATAATACAGAACAAGTAGATAGTAATAAGGTATTTAAAGAAGAAATTCAGAGATTAAATAATATAATTGATGAAACAAAACTTTTAAAAATAAAATCAAAATTAACTAAACAAGAAAAAGAATATAATGAGCTAGTAAAAAGTTTAATTATAGCTGCAGATAGTTTTGTAATTAATAGACCGTTATTTGGTACACATTCAATTTTAGCAGGATATCCATGGTTTTTAGACTGGGGCAGAGATACTTTAATTGCTTTTGAAGGGCTTTTATTAATAACGAAAAGATTTGATTTAGCAAGAGAAATATTGTTAACGTTTACTAGAGATATTAAATTTGGACTAGTTCCTAATGGTTATTCTGGATATGATAATAGACCATTATACAATAGTGCAGATGCTTCACTTTTATTATTTGAGCAAGTTAATAAATATTTAAACTATACAAAAGATTATGATTTCGTAAAAGATAACATATATGAAAAATTAAAAGACATTATAGAAAACTATAGTAAAGGTATTGATTTGGATAATAACAATATCTATATAGCAGAAGATGGGCTACTTTGCTCTGGAACAGAAACAACACAAAATACATGGATGGATGCTAAAATAGGAAATTTTGCAGTAACTCCTAGAAATGGTAAAGTTGTAGAACTAAATGCACTTTGGTATAATGCATTGAGAACTTTAGAAAATCTTGCAAGTAGATTTGGAGAAAGAAGTGTAGAAAATAACTGTAGAAAAATTGCAAATAAACATCAAAAAGTTTTTGAAGAACAATTTTATAATAATAAGAAAAAATCACTATATGATGTAATTGGAGATTCAAAAATTAGACCAAATCAATTGTTTAGTATATCTACAACATATCCTGTTATAAAACCATCATCTGAAATTGGTAAAACTATATTTAAAACAGTTACTAATAAACTTCTAACTAGATATGGATTGCGTACTCTTGCAAAAGGAGAAGAAGGATTTGTTGGTTGTTATGAAGGTGATAGTATAAAAAGAGATATGAGTTATCATCAAGGAGTAGTATGGGTTTGGCTATTGGGATTATATAATGATAGTTTTAAAAATATAATTGATGATGAAAAAGATAGACTTGAAAAAGAGAGATTGTTAGTTGAGTATGAAAAGTTTGTAAAAAACATATATAATAATTTTAAAACTGAAATAAATTGTCCAGAAGGAATTGGAACTATTTCAGAACTTTACGATTCACAAGCTCCATTTAAACCTGGTGGAACTTTTTCACAAGCTTGGAGCGTTTCAGAAGTCCTAAAAATCATTACACGATTATAGAAAGGAATATTAAATGATTGAAATTGTAAATGTTAGCAAGTCGTATGTAAAAGATAAAAAAAGTATTGATGGTTTAAATTTAAAAATAAATAATGGGGAAATTTTTGGATTTTTGGGACCTAATGGGGCTGGTAAAACAACTACTATAAAAATGATTACAGGAATTTTAAAACCTGATGAAGGTAAAATTTTAATTGACGGAAAAGATATAAATGAAAATCCTATTGAAGCAAAAAGAAATTTTGGTTTTGTGCCAGATAGTCCAGATTTATTTTTAAAATTAAAAGGAATAGAATACTTAAATTTTTTGGCAGATATTTATAATGTTTCAAAAGAAGATAGAGAAAAAAGAATTGATGATTTATCTAAAAGATTTGATATATATAATAATCTTAGTGATAGAATTCAAAGCTACTCACATGGAATGAGACAGAAATTAATTGTTATAGGAGCACTTCTTCATAATCCTAAAAATTGGATATTAGATGAACCTATGACAGGGTTAGATCCTAAATCATCACATGATTTAAAAGAATTGATGAAAGAACATACAAAAAATGGAAATACAGTATTTTTCTCAACACATGTTCTTGAAGTTGCTGAAAAACTTTGCGATAGAATAGGAATTATTAATAAAGGGAAACTGATATTTGTTGGGACATATGAAGAAATGAAAAAACAAATAAAAGAAGATGGTTCACTAGAAGATTTATTCTTACAGATAACTGAAGTAGAATAAAAGAAATGGAAAACTTATTATGAAAGAAGTAATTTTATTAACTAAAACATTATTAAAAAGTTCAATGACACAAATACAAGAAAATAATAAAAGTAAAAATTCATTTGGAAAAATTTTACTTTACTTATTTATATATTTGTATATTGCAGGCTTTGTTTCTTATATTAGTTATGAATTAATACAGGCTCTTATACCTTTTAAACAAGAGCCTATATTTTTAAATATCTTTTTTATAGCTTATTTATTTATTTCAGTAATTCAATCAATAGCAACAAGTTTAAATTCATTATTTTTTTCAAAGGATTTAGAATTATTATTACCTTTACCAATAACTCCTAAAAAAATTGTAATGGCAAAATTAAATATTCTTATAATATCTCAATATATTATAGCATCAATTTTGCTTGTGCCATCACTTCTTATTTATGGATATTTATTAAAGGTAAATATAACATTTTATATAATGGTATTATTTGTTGTATTATTATTCCCAATAATTCCAGTTGTTTTAGTATCTTTTATTACTACAATTATAATGAAATTTACTAATATATTTAAAAATAAAGAAATTGTTCAATATTTAACAGTTGGACTAACTTTAATATTAGTTATTGCTATGCAATTTTTTTCTGGAAATTCAAATAATGAGATGACAAATGAAGAAATAGCAACTCAATTAATAAATGCAAATGGAGTAGTAGAAGAATATTCACCTTTTTTTGTAACTTTAAAACCTACAATTAATGCAATTTTAAATTATAATAGTGTAACTCGGAATTATCAATATTGGAATTTTATTTATAGAAAGCATAATTTTCTATATAGTGATATCTATAATTATTTCTAAAATATATATAAAAATTGCATTATCTGTTTCTGTTAATGGTATAAAAAAAGGAAAGAGATTAGATAAAAGTAAAGCCTATATAAAACGTAATACTTTGATTTCGTATTTGAAAAAAGAATTTATATGTTTAAATAGAAATCCAATATTTTTTATGCAATGTGTATTACCAACAATACTTTTTCCTATTATAGTTGCTATACCAATATATATGACATTTATAAAATATAGTTCTGAAGAAATACAAACTATTGTTTCAACATTACAAGAGTTTATAAATAAGCCAATTGGATTAATTGCAAGTTTAATAATAATTTTATTTTTCTTTATGTTTAATTTTGCATCTGTTACATGTGTGTCCAGAGATGGAGAAAATAGTACTTTTATGAAATACATTCCTGTTAGATTAAATAAACAAATTATTTATAAAACTTTACCAGGAATATTATTAAATATTATTCCTATAGTGTATGTAACAGTGTTTTCTAAAATATTTATACAGATACTTCAGATAAAAACAATTATTTATTTTGTATTTATATCAATTCTTATTAATATCTGCAATAATTTTTTAATGATTATAGTGGATTTTAAAAATCCAAAATTGAATTGGATAACAGAATATGCTGTAGTAAAGCAAAACTTTAACATGTTTTTTGAAATAATGCTTATTATAATTGAAGGTTTAATTATTGTTTTTGTAAATTCATGTGTATATAGTGTTGATGTTTTAGCTATTATTTTAAGTATGATTTTTTTAGTATTAGATTATTTAATATTTATTTATATAAGGAAAAATGAAGAAAAATTATTTTATAAAATTTACTAGATTATTAAAACTATGAAAGGAATAAAAATGTATTCAAATAAAGCATTTTATAAGATTATAGATGAAATTTGTAAAGAAAAAAATATTGAGCAAAAATTAATTTCATATGGTTGGATTAGGCAGTTGAAAAAAAATGAAAAAACTAAATATATTATGGGATATCAACTTGATTTAAATAATATTAATTCTTATAAAATTGTTGGTGATAAATATGCAACATATTCTGTTTTAAAAGATCATAATATACCTACAATAGAACATAGAATAATATTTAATCCTAAAACAAGAAGTTTATATTATAAAAATAAATTTATCGAAGAAGCAAAAGAACTTTTACGTGAAAATCAAAATAAATTAGTAATAAAAGCAAATAGTTCCTATAAAGGAAAAGATGTATATTTTTGTGATAATGAGCAGGAAATAGAAGCTATAGTAAAAAAATTATTCGATGAAGATAATGATACTTTAAGTGCTTGTCCATATTTAGATATAGAATATGAATATAGAGTTATATATCTATGTGGTGATATATTATTTGTTTATAAGAAGAAAAAACCATATGTAGTTGGAAATGGAAAAGATACAATAAATGAGTTAATAAATAAAAAATTTCCTAATTATAAAATGGATATTTATAAAAATTTAGATTTACAAAGAGTTCCAGCTAATGAAGAAAATGTAACTGTTTCATGGAAACATAATTTAAGTAATGGAGCAGAACCTTTATTAATAGATCGAAATGATGAGTTTATTGATGTTGTAAAAGATGTTGCTGTAAAATCTGCAAAAGCTGTAAATATAAGTTTTGCAAGCGTAGATATTGCTGTGACAGAAGATAAAAAAGTTCTTAATATGGAAATAAATGGAAATGTTTGCATGAATAAATTTGTTGAAATAGTTCCAAATGGATATGAAATTGCTAAATCAATTTTTTCTAAAGCAATTGATAAAATGTTTGAAGAAAACCTTGACAGTTTACAATAATACATATAAAATAATAATGTAGGGAAAAATACAATATAAATTATATAAATAATTACTTAGAGTTATGAATAATTTTGTTGTACATTGAAAATTTAATAGAAAAGAGGTAAAAGTAATGATTCAAACAATTTTAACAATCGTTGCCACTCTTTTAATCTCAGCTGTAATTTTTATACCAATAGGTATATCTATTAGAAAAAAAATTGCAGAGTCTAAAATTCAAAGTGCAGAAAATGAAGCTAAAAGATTAGTTGAAAGCGTTAAAATAGAAACAGAAAACATGAAAAAAGAAGAATTAATTAAAGCAAAAGAAGAAGTACTTCAAATAAGAAATGAATTAGATCAAGAGATTAAAGAAAGAAGAGGCGATATTCAAGCACAAGAAAGAAGATTAATACAAAAAGAAGAAAATTTAGAAAAAAGAGTAACGATTTATGATGGAAAAGAAAAAGAATTAGAAAGAAAATTTGCAGAAAATGAACAGAAAAAAGAAGAATTAGAAGAAATTTATCAAAAACAATTAGATGAATTACAAAGAATTTCTGGTTTAACACAAGAACAAGCAAAACAACAATTATTAAATGATTTAAATAAAGAAATTACTCAAGAAAAAGCTAATATGATTAGAGACTTAGATGCAAAAGCAAAAGAAGATGCAGTAAAAAATGCTAGAGAAATTATTAGTTATGCTATACAAAAATGTGCAGCTGATCATACCTCAGAAACAACAGTATCAGTTGTTTCACTACCAAATGATGAAATGAAAGGAAGAATAATTGGTAGAGAAGGTAGAAACATAAAAGCATTAGAAACACTTACAGGAATAGATTTAATAATTGATGATACACCTGAGGCTGTTATTATTTCTGGATTTGATCCATTAAGAAGAGAAGTTGCAAGAATAGCTATAGAGAAATTAATAGAAGATGGAAGAATACATCCAGCAAAAATAGAAGAAATGGTTGAAAAAGCTAAAGAAGAAGTTGAAGCTACAATAAAAGAAGAGGGTGAAAGAGCAGCTCTAGAAACTGGAGTAAATAATCTTCATCCAGATTTAATAAAATTAATTGGAAAATTAAAATATAGAACAAGTTATGGACAAAATGTATTAAATCATTCTATTGAGGTTTCAAACTTAGCAAGAATTATGGCAGAGGAATTAGGTATTAATGCAAAAATAGCTAGAAGAGCAGGGTTATTACATGATATTGGAAAAGCATTAGATCATGACATGGAAGGAACACATGTTGAGTTAGGTGTTGAAATCTTGAAAAAATATAAAGAAAATGACATGGTTATAAATGCAGTACAAGCACATCATGGAGATGTAGAACCACTTACTTTAGAAGCTGTTTTAGTACAAGCTGCAGATGCTATATCCGCATCAAGGCCTGGTGCTAGAAGAGAAACATTGGAATCATACATTAAGAGATTAGAAAAATTGGAAGAAATAGCAGATTCTTTTGAAGGAGTTGAAAAATCTTTTGCAATACAAGCAGGACGTGAAGTTAGATTAATTGTAAAACCAGAGAAAGTATCTGATAGTGATATGGTTATAATGGCTAGAGAAGTTGCAAAAAAAGTTGAAAATGAAATGGAATATCCTGGTCAAATAAAAGTAAATGTTATCCGAGAATCTAGAGTAATAGATTATGCAAAATAAAAAAATGCAGATAAAAGGCAGATTTTATAAAAATCTGTCTTTTTTTGCTTCTAATACTTGACAATAGTAGGATTTTGAGAATATAATACCGATATATACTAGCTAGGAGGTTCCAAAATAAAAAATGTCTAATAAAAATTTATTTTTTTTGAATAATAAATATGAGAATGTGCCAGATGAAGACTTAATTGAAAAGATAAGATCAGGTGATTTAATGGCGCAAAATTATTTATTAGATAAATATAGTGATTTAGTTCATATGAAAGCAAATAGATTTTTTTTAGTTGGAGCTGAAAGTGATGATATGTTACAAGAAGGAATGATAGGACTTTTTAAGGCAATAAAATGTTTTAATAAAGAAAAAAATAATTCATTTAAAACATTTGCGAATTTATGTATAGAAAGACAATTAATAACAGCAATAAAATCTTCTAATCGACAAAAACATATACCACTTAATTCATCTTTCTCACTTAATATCTCAGCATATGATGAAAATGATGATACTGAAGTTATAGATGTTTTAGATACAAAAACAGCAGAAGATCCATTAGATACAATAACGAAAAAGGAATATATGGAATTTGTCGAAAAAAGAATTGATAAAAATCTAAGCACGTTTGAAAAACAAGTATTAAATAGGTATATTCAAGGAGAAAGCTACATAGATATAGCTAGTAAGTTAAATTCTCCTGTAAAATCTATTGATAATGCTATTCAAAGAATTAGAAAAAAAGCAATAAAATGCTTAGATAATGAAGAATAGTAAGCCCCCTTAGCTCAGGTGGTAGAGCACTTCCTTGGTAAGGAAGAGGTCGGCAGTTCAAGTCTGCTAGTGGGCTCCATATTTTTTTTAAAATACATAATTTTTGAAAGGATCAAAAATGAAAATAGGAATTGTAGGATTACCAAATGTTGGAAAGAGTACATTATTTAATAGTATAACACAAGCGGGAGCTGAATGTGCAAATTATCCATTTTGTACAATAGAACCAAATGTAGGTGTTGTAGCTGTACCAGATGAACGAGTAGAAAAGCTTGCAGAAATTTATAATCCACAAAAAGTCACAAATGCAATAGTTGAATTTGTTGATATAGCAGGATTAGTTAGAGGAGCAAGTAAAGGAGAAGGATTAGGTAATAAATTTTTATCTCATATTAGAGAAGTAGATAGTATATTAGAAGTTGTTAGATGTTTTGATAACTCAAATATTGTTCATGTAGATGGAAGTGTTGATCCAATACGAGATATTGAAACAATAAATCTTGAATTAATTTTTGCAGATTTGGAAACAATAGAAAAAAGACTAGAAAGAGCAAAAAAACTTTTAAAGGGAGATAAAAAATATCAATTTGAAATCGACACTTTAGAAAAAGTAAAAGAAGTATTAAATTCAGGAAAATGTGCTAGAACAATTAGTTACACAGATGAAGAAAAGGAAGTTTTAAAAGAAAGTTTTTTATTAACATTAAAACCAGTATTATATGTTGCAAATATTTCTGAAAATGAATTAGGAAAAGAAAATAGCAATGAAAATGTTTTAAAAGTTCAAGAATATGCTAGAAATGAAAAGGCAGAGGTTATTCCACTTTGTGTAAAAATTGAAGAAGAATTAAGTATTTTAGAAAAAGATGAGAAAAAAGAGATGCTAAATGTACTAGGACTTAAGGAATCTGGATTAGATAAATTAATTAAAGCAAGTTATAGATTATTAGGACTAATATCTTTTTTAACAGCCGGAGAACCTGAAGTAAGAGCATGGACTATAAAAAATGGAACAAAGGCACCAGAAGCTGCTGGAAAAATTCATTCAGATATTGAAAGAGGTTTCATTAAGGCTGAAGTAATATCTTTTGATGATTTAATGAAATCAGGAGGATCTATGGTTCAAGCAAAAGAAAAGGGATTAGTAAGATCAGAAGGCAAGGATTATGTAATGAAAGATGGAGATATAGTCTTATTTAGATTCAATGTATAATAATACAAAATAGGACAAAATATTACAAAACTATTACAAATATTTCAAAAATATTAAATATTAAAAAAATAACAAAATGACTTGCATAAAAAAATCATGTTTGTTATAATATGAACAGATGTTAAGTAATAAGGAGATGGGAAAATGTTAAAATTTAATGTAAAAAAGATAGTTAGTTTGGTAGTTATTATTACTTTAGTAACTTTAGTATTTGGAAGTGTTAGTTCTTTAGCTGTATCAATTACACCAGCAGATGGAAATACAAATCAATCTGATACTAATACAAATGTAGCAGAAAATGAAAATACTAATACAAATACCAATACAAATACAAATGGAGCAAGTAGAATTTCTTCTACAGTAAATGGAGTAGGCAATAATACCAATAATAATGCAGCTAGTAAAAGAAATACTAATAATACAACTGGACTACCATATGCAGGAACAAATACAAGTTTAGTATTTGTTGTAATAGCACTTGTTGCTTCAGCATTATATGCATATAAAAAAGTATCAGATTATAATGTTTAATAAATATGTTAATAATTAATAATGGCACACTCAAAAATAGAGTGTGCTTTTTTAGATATAATGTTATTAAAAAATATTTAAAGTTATCAAAAAGTGTTGATATTTTTAAATAATGTTGTTATAATGATGTAAATTATTTTACAAAAGATGCAGAATTTAAGTTTTGTGTCTTTTGTATTTTTTTTAGGTGATGAAAATGATGTTTTTTAAAAAAAATGATAAGTATATAAAATCTGCAGAAGATATTGAAAATAATTTCTCTTTAAGAACTTTAACTGAAATCCCTTTAAAGGAAAGCAGAAAATCTAAAGAATCACAATTAATATCTTATTATGATGAAAAGTCAGAAATTTTAAAAGCATTTAGAAGATTAAGAATAAATATACAATTTTTAAATGTTAATAATAATAACAAAAAAATAATACTGATAACTAGTCCAAATAGAGAAGACGGAAAAAGTTTTGTCGTAGCAAATATGGCAATTAGTTTTGCTGAAATTGGAAATAATGTTATCATCATAGATGCTGATATGAAATCTGGTATACAAGACAAAATATTCAATATACCAAATAATCTTGGTCTGTCAAATTATTTATCAAATCTTGATACAAACGGAGTCCCAATTAAAGAATCTTTAAATAAATATATAAATGAAACAGCTATAAAAAAAGTAAGCTTAATAACATCAGGAACTGTTCCACCAAATTCATCAGAATTATTGGCATTACCAAGACTTGAAGAATTATTTAAAGATTTATCTGTATTTTATGATGTAATTATAGTTGATGGAACATCAACATTAGAAACTACAGATTCATTAATACTTACAAAATTTGTTACATCTACTATTTTAGTTACAAGTTCTAACAAAACAAAGAAAGAAGATTTAGAAAAAGCAAAATCAGATTTACAAAATGTTAAAGAAAATATTACAGGTGTTATTTTAAATAAAGTAAAAACAGAAAAACCAAAAAAGGAAAAAATAGAAGAAACTAAAATAGAAAAAGAAGAAAATAAAAGTTTTGCTTTTAAGTTCAAAAATTTTTTTAATATGTTAAAAGGATTTTTCTATAAAAAAACATATACCTCAAAAAGAAAACTTCTTACAGAAGCTATTAATAAAGAAATAGTAAAAGATGAAAAAATTAAAAATGCAGTAAAGATAAATAAAGATGAAGAAACTAAAAATGAAGTAAAGACAAATAAAAATGAAGAAACTAAAAATACAGTAAAAATAAATAAAAATGAGGAAACTAAAAACGAAGAAACTAAAAACGAAGCAAAGATAAATAAAGAAATTAAAAATACAGTAAAGATAAATAAAGATGAAGAAATAGCAATTGAAAAAGAAACTAATAATGAAATTATTAATAAAAATATTCAAACAAATAATTTAAATATAATAGATGAGAGAAAAATTCAAAATAGGGAAAATATAGATGTAGATAAAATTTTAGATAGAATAAAAGTAGATAATGATAAGTCACTTGAAAATGTTAAAATACATATTACAGAGGGTGGAGTAGAGATTGAATATTCTGAGGATTTAGAAGAAAAAGATGACTCTGTAAAGGAAAGTAAATTTAAAAATTTATTTAAAAATTTTACGAAAAAATTTTCAAGTAAGAGCAAAAAGAATGTAGAGAAAGAATTAAATGAAGATAATATATATATAAATCAGCCAGAACAACCAGAAAAAATAAATAATGATGATGAAAGTCAAAATGAAAACACTGTTTTAGTAATTGTAGATGCAGAAAATTTATATTGTAGAGTATTTAGTGAAAATTATTTTACAGAAAAGCTTATAAGAAATATTGATAGTAAAATGAATACAGAAGTAGATACAATAGATCAGTATTCTAATGAAAATATTAATGGAACTATGGAATACTTGATGCTTGAATATAATTTAACTAAAAAACAAGTTAAAATGATTGATCCATTGATATATAATACCCTTTGCATTTATGATAGTGGTATAAAGCTTGAAAAGAAGGTTGAATCAAATAAAGCTAAAGAGTATGTTTTGTGCATGTCTAAAGATTATCATAAATCTCTAGATGAAAATAATAGTGAATATAAAGTAAGATGTCAGAGATTAAGAAAAAAAGAACTTTCAAAATTGGATTTAGAAATAGAGTATAAATTAGATAATTTATGGTCAAATAGTAAACTTAAATTTAATGATAAACTTGCTATTAATAAATATGCAAAATTTTTTGAAATAAATAATAAATTTAAAACTCAATATGAAATAAATAAAAGTATTAATAATAAGGCTTTTTATGATGATGTTATAAAAAGCGTAAAAAATGAGAAAAATATAGAAAATGAGGAAACAAAAAGTGAGTCCACTGAAAATGTAACTATTGAAAATGCAACATCTAAAGAGAATATTAATGGTAAGAAAATAATAAGTGAGGGAAAAAGAAGGTTATCAAAGAAAGATGAAAAAAGGAAAAGAAGAGAAAAAATTGCTAGTAATGAACCAAATAGACAATTATTAAAAAAGGAGGAGAAGAAGAAAAGAAAATTAACAGATAAAGAAGAAAAAAGAAAAATTAGGTTAATTAATATAGAAGAAAAAAGAAATGAAAGAGCTTTCAAAAAAAGAGAAAAAGATAAAATAAAACAAGAAAAAGAGAAAATTAAAGAAGAGACAAAAAAACAAAAAGCAATAAGGAGAAAAAGAAAAATCGAAGATTCAAGAATAGAAGAAGAATTGCTAGAAGATAATCTATATCCTAAAACTAAAAGCAATAAAGATTTATTTTAGTATATAAATGTTTATAAAAATGTAGTAATTTTAAAAAATAATTAAGCTTGATTAATTAATTTTTATATTGCTACGTTTTTTGTTACAAACAATAAGTATACAAAATATAATAAAAAACTTGAAATTATTACAATATATTTATATAATAATAAAAAATGTAGTAGTAAAAAACGGGAAAGTGTGGAGGTTTAAAATATGAGTAATATGGATTTGTTGATGCAATCTTGGGTTGCAGCAAAAGCATCAATTAGTGCTTCATGTATAAATTCAGAAGGGAAAAGCATAAAATTATCAAACTGTGGTATAAATACACAAGAAATAACGACATTAGCAGATTATTTAAAAAAACAAGATCCAACTAAATTAGAAAATTTAGATCCAGAAAGAACAACAGATAGTGATAAATTAATGAGAACTTATGTTATACCAGTTGTAACTCCAAATGGTCAAGAAATAGATGTTGTAGTTAATTCAAAAGGACAAGATATGGCATGCATATATAAAGATGAAGAAGGAAAACAAAATGTTTTTACTTTAACGCCAAGAATGAAAAATGAAATATTATCTAAAAGTATGGTTGAAATTCAAGGAAAAATTGATCCTGAACTAATTAAAGCTGCACTATTTCCTGCTACTTTAGAAGAATTGGCAAAAGATATAGAAAAAGATACATTAGTTCCTAAATCATCTAAAGAAGCTGTTGAAAAAATAAAATCAAAAAATAAATCTGCTGATATTGAAGTAATGGATAAAGAAGAACAAGAAAAAGAAAGTGAAGAAGAGCAAGAATTACCAGAAGAAATTAGAGATGAAGTCGCTAAATTATGTAGCGAAAATGATTATAATATTGAAGATTTAAAAGAAGTAATGATGCTTAACCCACAAGTAATTACAAATAAATTAGAAGAAACTGGCATATCAGAAAATGGTGAAAATGTATATTGTTTAAGATTTAGGGATGCTAGATTAACTAATGATAGAATTGTAATGCTTCAACCAGGTAGGCCTCCTGTTGATGAAAGAACATATGATGATCATATGACTGACTATATGAATAATCATAGAGAAAAAGACAAGAAAATTATTGAAGACGACCATGATAAAATTTATTTTACTGATGTTCATGGACATACAACTGTAGATACAATTAGAAAAGAACCTAGAGATTTAACTTGTACTGATAAAGAAAGATTACAAAAGAGACTTGAAGAATTAGATTCTAAATATAATAGTATACTTAATATGTCAAAATCATCAATATCATTAGAAGATAAGGCTGCTCTTTTAGGTGCAATAAACAAAGAAAGATTAGGTGTTTTTAAAGAATTCGGAATAGAAGCTCCATTAGTAGAGCAAGAAATTAGAGCTGATAATAGTATAGATGAAGAAATGGAAAAAATTGGGGCACAACATAGAGAAGAAAGAGAAGCAAAAAAAGAATTAGAAGCAGAAAAAGAAATAGAAGATGATGGACATGATCCAAGAGAAGGTTCTCATGATTCACATGAAGATGGTAGAATACCAAAATATCTTCAATAGAATACTGATAAAAAGAAAGGATAATTATGGAAAAAAGGAATATACTTATAGGAGGAGCTTGGCCTTATGCAAACAGCTCATTACATTTAGGACATCTTGCTGGATTAATATCAGGAGATATTCTAGCTAGATATTATAGATTAAAAGGAGATAACGTCCTTTATGTATCTGGATCAGATTGCCATGGTACTCCAATTACAGAAAGAGCGAAAAAAGAAAAAGTATCTCCAAAAGAAATTGCTACTAAATATGACGAAGAATTTAATAAAACTTTTAAAGGTTTTCAATTTTCATATGATTTATATTCAAAAACCTTTGATGAATATCATGAGGAAAAAGTAAAAATTCTATTTAGAAAATTATATGATAATGGATATATATATGAAAAAATAGAACCACAAGCATTTTGTGAACACTGTAATAAGTTTTTATCAGATAGAGAGATTATTTTAACTTGCCCAGAATGTGGTAGCGAAACAAAAGGAGATCAATGTGATAATTGTTTGCATGTCCCAACAAGTGAAGAATTAATGGCTGGAAATTGTATAGATTGTGGGTCTAAAATAGTTGAAAAAGAAAATAAGGTTTTATATTTAGCACTTTCTAAATTTCAAAAACAAATTGAAGAACATACAGAAAAGGTAAAATCAGAATGGAGAATTAATGCTCAGAATGAAACTCTTAAATATTTAAAACAGGGTTTACTAGATAGAGCTGTAACAAGAGACTTAAACTGGGGAATTGATATTCCTGTTGAAGGCTATGATGACAAAAGAATGTATGTATGGATTGATGCTGTTTTGGGATATTTAACAGACACTATGAAAATATGTGAAAACAGAACAGATTGTACTTGGGAAGATTTTTGGAAAGAAGGACATAATAATAAAATATATATGTGCCATGGAAAAGATAATATTATGTTTCATAGTATTATTTTAAATGCTTTATTACTAGGCCAAGAAGAAAATTATCATTTAGTTGATACAATTGTTTCTGCAGAATATTTAAATTTTAATGATCAAAAATTTTCTAAGAGTAAAGGTATAGGAATGACAGCCTTAGAAGCTCTTGAACATTATGATTCTGACTCATTAAGATTTCATCTATTAGCAAATGGACCAGAAAAGAAAGACACAAACTTCACTATTGAAGATTTTGAAAATACTCATAATGGCGAAATTTTGAATAAATTTGGTAATTTGGTAAATAGAACATTAAGATTTAAGGATTTACAAGAAATTCCTAATGGTATTTTGGATTCTGAAATTAAAGCTAAAATTGAGGAAACTTATAAACAAGAAGGAGAACTAATTGAAGAATTAGAATTTAGAGAAGCAGTAAAAAAGGTAATGGAGCTTGTTGAAATAACTAATAAATATTATGATGAAAGAAAACCATGGATTGCTAAAAACGAAAATATTGAAGAATTTAATAATATTATATATACATGTAGTACAGTTATAGCAAATTTATCAAATTTATTTGAACCAATAATGCCTACTGCATGTAAAAAGATAAGAGAATATTTGAAAATAGAAAATTGTACTTGGAATTTTATAGATGTAAAAGTTGGAACAAAATTAAATAATATAGAACCATTATTTAATAGGATAGGGAAAAAATAATAGAAATTATTTTAGAGGTAAAATATATATGGGAAAAATATTTGTAATAGATGGAACAGATGGAAGTGGAAAACAAACACAATTCGATTTATTAAAAGAACATTTAAATAAAGATAATATAGATTATAGAACTATGAGCTTTCCAAATTACGATAGTCCGTCATCAGCGCTTGTAAAAATGTATTTATCAGGTGAATTTGGTGAAGACCCCAAAAGTATAAGTCCATATATTGCATCAACTTTTTATGCAGTGGACAGATATGCAACTTTTACTAAGGATTTTAAGGAATATTATAAAAATGGAGGAATAATATTAGCTGACAGATATACAACAGCTAACATGGTTCATCAGGCTGGTAAAATAGAAGATAAAGAGGAAAGAAAAAAATTTTTAGATTGGTTATTTGAATTAGAATTTAATCTTTATGAACTACCAAGACCAACTAAAGTGTTTTTCTTAAATATGCCACCTGAAAAGGCTAAAGAACTTATTAAGGATAGAAAAAATAAATTTACTCATACTGATAAAAAGGATATACATGAGAGAAATGAAAGTCATTTGATAGATTCATATAATGCTGCATGTAGTCTAGTAGATGAGTATGGTTGGAATGAAATAAAATGTGTTAATGATGGAAAAATAAGAACTAGAGAAGACATTCATGAAGAAATATATAAAATAGTTTATGAAGAAATACAAAAGAAATAAACTCGCGAGGGTAAAAATATGAGAGGAAAAATTGTAAATTTATGTATTAGTGGAATGAATATTTTGTTTGGAATTCTGATTATTGTATATACAATAGTTGTTCCACAAGATAAAACACAAATGACAATTCAAGAAAATTATGTTGTAAGATATCTTTTAATAACAATATACATAATTATGTTTTCTGTTTCAATAATTGATGCAATTCAAAGTTATCATCACAGAACAGATACAACATTTAATACAGCATATATTATTGGAATTTTTTCAATAAGTTTTCTATTTATAAAAGAGCCAACAATTTCTGCTTTTAGCATAATATCTGGCTTAATTGTTTTATTTAAAAGTTTAAAGGAAAATTTAGTTGAATTAAATAGTACTACAGCGATTTCTATATCTATAGTTTTAATGTCAGCTATAGTAATTGTTGGAGTATTAAGTTTGAATTATGATTCTATAGGAAGACGTATAAAAAATAATGAGAATAAAAATGAACTTGCTTATGTAGAAGATTATTTTAAATATGTTACAGAATTAGATATTCAAGATGTATATATAAATGTAAAAAAGAATGGAAAATATGGATATATAAATCAAAATGGTGATGTTGTTATTGATTTTAAATATGACTATGCTAGCCCATTTATTCAAATAACATCATATGGAAAGAACTTTTATATAGCTCTTGTTTGTGAAAATGGTAGCTCAAAAATCATTTTAAAAAATCAAAGAAGTGTATTATCATATAGAACAGAGTCATCTGATGAAAATTATAAAGCTAAGTTAGAAGAATTGAAAGATATATATATAAATACATTAAAACAGTCAGAACCTATGAAGTATGAAATAGAGGAAATAGCAAATAATATTAATAAAGTACCAGTATATCAAGAAATTTCATCTGATTATTCCTTTAGATATGATTATAATGATGAATATGATTTAATTGTTACTCAAAGCAATATGGGCTTGGGAGATATTTATGAACTTGCTAAAAAAGATAATTTAGATTTAAAAATAAAATTGGATACATCATATTTAGATTATGATTCAAGCTATTTATATCTTTTTTCAAATGGAACAATACCATTTTATGATGTTTCAAAAAGAAGTCAAGGTTGGTATAGTAGCTATGGAAAGAAAAATGAAATGACTGGAAAAGCTCAAATATTAGATTTCTTTGGAGATAGAATATTACTTAAAGATTATAATAATGATACAGTATATTTTATAGATTCAGTAGAAAAAAATAGATTGTCAAATTATTATAAAGATATATATGTTATAGATAATGGAAGATATATTGTTAAAACAGAAGAGGATTCTTTTCAAATAATTGATGATACTTATAATAATGTATTTGATAGAGAATACGCAGCTATAAATACAAGGTTAGTTTCTCAAGGATTATATTTAACTTTAGATTCTACTAATAATATAAAATTTAATGATTATAAATATTCAACAATGAATTGGAATTTAATTAATTCAAACGGAGAAGTGCTTCTTGATGGAATTGAAGAGGTTTATGATTTAGTATATGAATTGCCTGAAACTAACAAACAATATGAACTTAATTATTCAGAGTTTGAAAACAATTTAAAAGATTTGAATTATCATTTTGTAGGTGATAAATTTTATTTGAATTACTAAAAATTGGAATTTAAAAAAATTTAAAATGCATATAATAAAATAGAACTATTTTATAGTTCTATTTTTGCATTATTTTTATAAATATAAAGAGAAAGACTTAAAAATTAAGTTTTAGAAAGGAAGGTCTATTATGGATAATTACAATCAAAAAATAAGATGTACTGTAGAATCATGTAAATATAATAATTGTGATGATAGAATGTGTGAATTAAATCAAATAGAGGTACAAGCTTGTCCTGGATGTTCAAATGGAAAAGCTGCTGATGAATCAATGTGTGGAAGCTATAGTTGCAAATGTGATTAATTTAATTATGAGCCTATTACTTTATGTGATAGGCTTTTTTATTCAAAATTATGCTTGACATACTTTAATGAAGAATATAAAATATGGTAAGAAAATAAATTTTAAGGAGGAATTATATTATGCCATTAGTAACAACGAAAGAAATGTTTGAAAAATCTATGAAAGAACATTTTGCAATAGGAGCTTTTAATATAAACAATATGGAATTTATACAAGCAATAACAGATGCTGCAGAAGAAGCTAAGTCACCAGTAATTTTACAAGTTTCTTCAAGTGCGATAAAATATGCTAGAATAAATTATTTAATTAAAATGGTGGAGGCTGCAATTGAAACTACAACTATACCAATTGCACTTCATTTAGATCATGGTCCTGATTTTGAAACATGTAAAATGTGTATAGATAATGGTTTTACATCTGTAATGATTGATGGATCAAAATATGATTTTGAAGAAAATGTTGCTTTAACAAAAAAGGTAGTAGAGTATGCTCATTCTAAAGGAGTAGTTGTTGAAGCTGAACTTGGAAAATTAGCTGGAGTTGAGGATGATGTTAATGTTGCTACTGATGATGCAAAATATACTGATCCAGATCAAGCATATGAATTTGTTCAAAGAACAGGCTGTGATTCTCTAGCAATAGCTATAGGAACAAGTCATGGTGCATATAAATTTAAAGGAGAAGCAAGATTAAGATTTGATATATTACAAAAAGTTAAAGAAAAGTTACCTAATACACCAATAGTATTACACGGCGCATCTACAGTAATACCAGAACTTGTTGAAATGTGTAATAATAATGGTGGAAATATTCCAGGTGCAAAAGGTTGTCCTGATGAAATGTTAAAACAAGCAGGGGAAAATGGAGTTTCTAAAATAAACGTTGATACTGATTTAAGATTAGCTATGACAGCTCAAATTAGAAAAGTATTTAATGATGATCCTTCTGTATTTGATCCTAGAAAGTATTTAGGAGCAGCTAGAGATGAGATTAGAAATACAGTATCACATAAAATAAATGATGTATTTTGCTCAAGCAATAAAGCATAAAATAATAAAAAAAGAAGTTATGTTTATTTCATGCATAACTTCTTTTTATTTTAATATTTATTTTTTAAAGCTCTTTGAATTTTCATTTCTGCATCTTTTTTTGCCATATCTTCACGCTTATCATATAATTTTTTACCTTTTCCAATACCAATTTCTAATTTTACTTTGTTCCTTTTCATATACATTTTTATTGGCACAAGAGAAATACCTTTTTGTTTAATCATTCCTGCAAGTTTATTTATTTCTTTTCTGTTTAATAAAAGCTTTCTGGTTCTAAGCGGATCTTTATTATAAATATTGCCAAATTCATATGGACTAATATGCATTCCATAAATAAAAACTTCACCATTTTTTATATTAACATAAGTATCTTTTATATTAGACTTACCATTTTTAATTGATTTAATTTCAGTTCCTGTTAAAACAATACCTGCTTCTAAAGTTGATTCTATTGAATAGTTATGATATGCAGTTGGATTTTTAGCAAGCAATTTTATTTCCATAACTATAAATTCCTTTCTTAATATAAAAATAATTATTTATTACTATAACATATTTTTATTTTTAAAGCAAATTATTAATAGTGTGTTTTTTGAAAAAAATGTTTAAAAGCCTATGTTTTTAAATGTTTTATTTTAATATTTTTATAAAAAATTATATATTAGAAATAATATATATATGAATCAAATATTATTTAATAAAAAAATTAATAGGAAATTAAAATATATATTTAGAGTACAACTAATAATTTCAATATTAATAGCAATTTTTTTACTTGTATTATTTATTATGAATTATAATGAAGATGAAAATTTAGAAAACATTTCTACAATAATTAATAAAAATATTGGAATAAGTGCAATGTATGAAGTTAATAAAACAAGTAGTCAAAGTAACTATTTGGGGAAAATATACATTAATAAAATTGATTTAGAATATGCGGTGTTTAATACTTATAATGAAAAATTACTTAAAATAGCTCCATGTAAATTTAGTGGTGTAGATTTAGGAAAGAAGGGCAATATTTGTATTGCAGGTCATAATTATAATGATAATAGATTTTTTGGAAGAATTGATGAATTAGAATATGGAGATAAAATCAAATTAATTGATTTAATTGGAAATGAATTTGAGTACACTGTTTATGATATATTTGAAACAGAAGAAAATGATACATCAATTTTAAAAGCAAATAAAAATTATGAATTAACTTTATTAACTTGTAATAATGCAAACCAAAAAAGACTTATTGTAAAGGCTTATTTAAAAGAATATTAATTAAATTATACAAAAAATTGGAATGGTTAATAAAAAATAATCATTCCAATTTTAATATATTAATTTTTAAACAATAAGATTAATCTGAGCAAAATAGTGTTGGCGCAGTTCCTTCTAAGAAGTATTCAGTATATGCATTTTTGCAATTAGAAGTTGAAAGCATACCAGTTTTTGGACAAATACTAGCTGTCTCAATACCTTGTTTTGGCACTGTAAAAGTCATGTTTTCTAAATTACTATGAATATTTTTCATTACATTTGACCATATTTGACCTGCAGGATTTTGATTATTAAAATCTATTGTTTCATTTATATCAAAGCCGAACCAAGTAACAGCAGTATAGTATGGGGTGAAACCACAAAGCCATCTATCGTAATCATCATTTGTTGTACCTGTTTTTGCTGCTACATCAATTCCTGAAATTTTGCAATATTTTGCGGTTCCAACTACTCCATTAACAGGTTGAGTAAGTAGGGATTGCATAATATATGCAACTTGTTCTGAAAAAACTTTTCTCTCTTTTTGTTTTACTTTTAGAATAATTTCTCCTCTAGCATTTTCTATTTTTGTATAAAAAGTAGGTGATATGTAATTCCCGTTGTTTGCTATACTAGCATATGCGCCAGCCATTTCTAAAGGAGAAATTCCTTTATCCAAACCACCTAAAGCCAAGTTTAAATTTTCATCAGTTTTTGTAAGAGTGGTGATTCCTAATTTTTTCATGTACTCTATTGAAGTTTTAGGAGTTAACTTTTCCATAATCTTTACAAAAGGAATATTTTGTGAAGATTCTACAGCACTTCTGACAGTTATGGTTCCTTTATATTTGTTATAATCTATAGGGGAATAGCCTTCTTCAGTACCATCGTTAAATGTTGTTGGTTCATCAGCAAACATACTAGATGGAGTTATTATTTTTTTATCAATAGCTGGAAGTAATACAGATATCGGCTTCCCACTAGAGCCTGTTTGCCTTAAAGCTTGAGTTGCTCTATTAAATCCTCTTGAGGTTTTCTCTCCAATTCCACCAACACATCCTAACACTTGACCTGTAGTATGGTCTATTATTACCATAGCACCTTGAGCTATTACCTTAGGATCATTTTTTGATTTCAAAACATATTTACTTTTTGAAAATTCATTTTCAATTGTTTTTTGAATTTCGGAATCTTGTGTGCTATATATTTTTAATCCAGCCATTTCAATATAATTATTAGCAAAAGTTGTAGAAATCTTTTTATCATTAGCAATATCATTTATAATTTGAGCAAGAAGAGCATCTGTATGATAAGAATATATATTACTATTTTTTTCTGATTCAATTTTTCCATTTTTAAATTTAAGCCCTGAATTAAGTTCTAAAATAGCTTGGTCATATTCTTGTTTTTCTATATAGTTTAATTCTAGCATTTTATCAAGTACAGCTGTTGTCCTTATTTTTATCTTTTCACTATTATCATCATCACCAAAAGGGTTGTATGAGTTTGGAGAATTATTTATTCCAGCTAAAAACGCACATTCTGCTAAATCCAATTCTGATATGTCTTTATCAAAATAATAGTTAGCTCCAAGTCCTACTCCATAAATATTAGGACCAACATATATAATATTTAAATATGCTTCTAAAATTTCATCTTTTTCAAGGACATTTTCAAGAGAAATGGCTTTAATCCATTCACTAATTTTTCTAGTAATTTTTGAAGATTTATCACCAGTTAAATTTTTTACTAATTGTTGTGTAATACTACTGCCTCCAAAAGAAGATGAACCTAAATTCCTTATATAAGAGAAGATTGCGGCCGTAGTTCTAGGAAAATCAATTCCATTATGCTTATAGAAACGTTCATCTTCTATAGAAATGTAAGCATTTTTTAAATTATCTGGAATAGCAGATAGTGGAATGTTTTTAATATTTTTACTATTACCGATTTGAGCAATTATATTTCCATCAATATCTAAAATTTGTGATGGAGTATTAGCAATCATATCTTTAGCCAAATTTTGCCAATTAACTATGAATATTCCTAATTTTATTCCTAAAAATATTATTAATATTAAGAAAATTAATAAAAAAAATTTAAGTTTTATATGATTAGATTTATTTTTTATTGTACTCAATTGATTAACCTCTTTAAACAATTTTATAAATATTATATAAAGGATATCAAATATAATATCAAAAGTAAAGTCTTATTTTTTCTATTGACTTTAAGTGAATATTATGATATTATACGAACACAAGTTTGTATGGAGGCAATATGGAAAAAATACTTGATAAATTATTGGAATTAAAAGATGAAGAATATAAAAAATTTAATAAAAAAATATGTCCAGATACAAATAGAGAAATGATTGGAATAAGAATACCAGTTCTAAGAAAGTTAGCAAAGGATATAATAAAAAATGAATACGATTGGAAAGAATTTGTTGAAAATGATGAAATAAAATATTTTGAAGAAGTTTTATTACAAGGTTTTATAATTGCATATAGTAAAATTGATTTTAATGAAAAGCTAGACTATATAAAATTATTTATACCTAGAATTGATAGCTGGGAAATTTCTGATACTTTTGTTCCTAGCTTGAAAATTAAAGAAAATAATTTAGATGATTATTGGAATTTTATTTTACCATATTGCAAATCAGAAAAAGAATTTGATGTCAGATTTTCAATTATTTCTATGCTTGATTATTTTATTACTGATAAATATATTGATAAAGTTATAAAAATATTAGATAATATAAAACATGAAGGCTATTATGTAAAAATGGGAGTAGCTTGGATTATAGCAGAAATTGGAGTTAAATATAATGAAAAAGCAATTGAATTGTTAAAAAATAATAATTTAGATAAATTTACTTATAATAAAGCTATCCAAAAAATGATTGAATCTTATCGAATTAATGATATTCAAAAAGATTATTTAAGAAAAATAAAAAGAAAATAAAATTATATTTTATAGGAGTATTAATATGGTATTACAAAATATAGAAATGTATATATTATTATTTTTTACTTACTCTTTTGCAGGTTGGCTAATGGAATCTATAGGCGGAATTATAAATATAAAAAAATTTGTAAATAGAGGTTTTTTAATTGGTCCATATTGTCCAGTTTATGGAGTTGGGGTTGTTATTATTACTCTTTTGTTAGGAAAATATGTTGATGATTTACCAGTATTATTTGTTTTATCTACAGTAATTTGCGGAACATTAGAGTATTCTACAAGTTATATTATGGAGAAATTATTTAATGCTAGATGGTGGGATTATCATAATAGAAAATTTAATATTAATGGAAGAATATGCCTTGAAACTCTTTTACCATTTGGAATTGCAGCTACATTAATTCTTAGTTATATAAATCCATTATTATTTAATATATATAATAAATTACCTACAAATGCGATGCATATTATAGTAGGTTTTTTAAGTGTGATATTCATTGTAGATTTTATAATTTCTTTTGTAATTATATCAAGTTTTAAAGGCGAAACACATAATGCTAGAGATAATACAGAACAAATTTCAGAAATGGTTAAAGATAAGACAGAAGATGCATTTATGAAGGCTGAGTCAAATGTTATATTATTAGGAAGAAAGCTAAAATTAAAAACTTTAAAATTTGAGAAAAAAGTTAGATATACAAGAAAAGCTTTATCAGAAAATACATTAGAAACTATGAAAATGTTAGCTAATAAAGTAAATAATCAAGGAAATTTTATTATTAATAAAATTTCAGAAGGAAAGGAAACAGTAGAAAATAAAATTAAACTTAAAAGAACTGAATTCGAATTAAAAGGAAAAGAGAAAAAGCAAGTTTTGAATAATGAAATAAGAAAGAGAAAAGAAAAATTTCAAGAATTTCAAAAAGTATCAAAAGAAAAGATTGATAATACTATTAAAAATATAAAAATTTCTTCTGAAGAAATTACAAAACAAGTTATTGAGAATTTTAGTAAAAAATCTGTGTTAAAAAATAGACTAATGGAAGCTTTTCCAACATTAGAAGTAAAATTTAAAAAAACAAAAAAGGATAAAGATAGAGCTAAATAAAATACTTGAAAAAATTAAGTATTTATGCTATTATAATTATCACTTTTTAGACTTATAATATGTTTATAAAGGAGTGTTTAAATTATGGAAAATGTAACTGATGATAAATATATAAGTTTAATTTGCAATGGAGAATTTAATGCTATTCCAGATTTTAAAATTGGTGAATTATTTGAATCATTTTTCGATAATATAAATTATAATGTTATAAAAGAAGAGAATAAAATCTTTGTTGATTTTACAGGAGAAGCAACATGTGATGATGAGCCTTGTACTATTACAATAAGATTTGAGGTAGATGATGAGATTGAAGAATTTGAAATTGTAGAAGTAAAAGTAGACGATACTATTTTAAATGAACAAGAGATACTAGACTTATTAGAAGATATTGCTTATACAGGCGGGGCAACTTTAGAAGAAGATTATTGTGATGATTGCGATAATGATGGAAATTGTCAAAACTGCAATTTTAGTGATGATGAAGAAGATTTTTATGACAATTACGATGATGATGAAGAAAATTATGATAATGAAGATGATGACAATGAAGATGATGATGATGATAATTAAATAAAAAATTAAGAAAAAACATTTTTCTTTTTCACATAATATCTTGAAAACTAATAATATATAAAAAGGAGGAAGGAGAATGTTTTTTTGTAAATTCAAAAAAGTAATTGCAGGAATTTTGATAGGTTTTGGTATAGGAGTCCTATTAGTTTTATTTCTTCCTCCAGTTGCCTGGATTTGCATATTAGGAATTGGAATGCTAGTAGGAGGCATAAAATTTTTACTAGGTAAATAGGAGGAAAAAAACATGACAATTGTAGTAAAGAAAGTACCTAAATTTTTAAGAGGAATTGTTAAATTTATTTTCGGAATAAAATCTACATAAATTTATAATTTAGGTAAAGAATGTAAATTTTCTGCAAAACAAAAGAGCTGTTAAGATAATAACAGCTCTTTTAACTTTATATTATTTTAAACAGCTCTTTTAACTTTTCCTGCACGTAAGCATTTAGAACATACAGAAACTCTTTTAACTTCTCCATCAATTATAGCTTTTACACTTCTTAAATTTGGTTTTACTGTTCTTGTAGATCTTTTACTAATATGAGAACGTGTTATACTAAGTTGTTTTCCAAAGCTTGTTTCTTTTCCACAAAATGCACATTTTGCCATATTCTTAAGCACCTCCATTTAATTTAATAAACTGACTAATTAATAGTCTAACATAATTTTAATAAAAAAACAAGTAATTTTTTAAAAAATATGTAAGAATAATGATAAATTATTAATATTATAAAAAAATATTATAAATATAAGAATATATATTTTATTATTCTATTGTAAAAAACATATGTTAACATAATGTAAAAATCTTGTATTGACTTTTGACTAAAATATAGTATAATATTAATTGTAGTGTAGTAAATGAAGGGAGAACATTATGCTAGCTAAATTGTGGAAAAAAGTTTTGCTTGCAGTTTGCATAGTTGCTTGTTTATTTAATATAACTTCAAAATTAGTAAATCGTCATTCTTTAAAAGACAATCTAGAAAAAGCAAATGATGGTGTTACTGTATTTGATATATTAAAAAATGATGAAAATAGTGATATAGAAGCAATAAAAGATGTTATAACTAAAGAAGATGTAACACAAGAAGAGATAACAAATTCAGATAATAATGAAGAAACTGAAGGACAAGTAGAAGGGCAAGTAAAAAATCAAGTAGAAGATCAAGAAATAGATGAAAATAATACTAATAAAAATTCATCTTTTAAATTTAAAGATTTTACGCTTAATTTTTAAAGAGTACTTGAAATAGAAAAAATAATATGTTATTATATATGAGATTGTTTTTAAAAATGTAAGAAAGAGGTGAATTGCATGAAAGCAGAAATACAACCAAAATATATGGCTTCTAAGATTATATGTGCATGTGGTAATGTAATAGAAACAAATTCAACTAAACCAGAAATGAAAGTTGATGTTTGCTCTAAATGTCATCCATTTTGGACAGGAAGCTTAAAACAAAAAACTACAGGTGGTAGAGCAGATAAATTTAAAAAGAAATATGGTATTGATTAAAAGAATTACCTATAAATATAAATTTATTGCGCAATAAAGAATCCTAGTATCAACTAGGATTTTTTTTATATTAAATGAAATTATTGATTTTAATATTATTGTATATTATACTAATTGTATTAGAAGTTGTATATAAAATTAATGAGTATATGATTTGTTAATTTTATATGAATGGAGGAATTTTATGGAAAAATTAGCAATATTAGATTGTGGTGGACAATATACAAAGGTAATTGATAGGAGAGTAAGAGAACTAGGTGTAAAGTCTGATATATTTCCTATTAATGTAAAAAGTGAAGATTTATTAGAATATAAATCAGTTATATTATCAGGTGGACCAAATAATGTTGGAGATGGTGAAAGATTAAAATTCGATAAGAAAATTTTTGAACTTGGAATTCCAGTATTAGGAATTTGTTATGGAATGCAACTTATGTCAGACTATTTTGGTGGTGTAGTTGATAGTAATGTAAAAAAAGAATATGGTCAAAATGAAGTTAAAATAAATACTAATATACCAATTTTTGATGGATTATCTTCAACTCAACAAGTTCTTATGAGTCATGGAGATACAGTAAAAATTGCTCCAGAAGGTTTTGAGATTATTGCAACTTCAGGTAATGCTATAGCAGGTATTGCCAATGTAGAAAGAAAAATGTATGGCCTTCAATTTCATCCGGAAGTTGATTTAACAGAAGAAGGAATGAAAATGTTGGAAAACTTTATACGAAAAGTAGCAAATTATAAAGAATATTATGCTATTGAAGATAGAATTCAAACATCAATAAATATGATAAAAGAAAAAGTTAAAGATAATAAAGTCGTAGTACTTGTAAGTGGAGGAGTTGATTCAGCAGTTACAGCAGCATTACTTGTTAAGGCGTTAAATCCAGATAATATTTATGCAATACATATAGATTCTGGTTTTATGAGAAAGAATGAAAGTGATATTATTTGTGAAAATTTAAAAAAGTTGGGATTAAAAAATTTGATTAGAGAAAATGCAAAAGATTATTT
Source organism: uncultured Clostridia bacterium (assembly GCA_947632185.1). Lineage (GTDB taxonomy): Bacteria > Bacillota > Clostridia > TANB77 > CAG-508 > Scatovivens. Next base: position 3,772 of record CANROH010000007.1, on the reverse strand, counting down.
CTTTAATACTGTGATTGAAGTTGATGGAAAGAAAATTGGTCCATTAGTTGATACTATTGATCCGGAAACCAAAAGGCAAATTATTGGAGAAATATTTATAAGAATAGCAAATAATATAATTGAAAGATTAGGATTAGATCCTAAAAATACTTTTATAGCTCAAGGAACATTAAGACCTGATTTGATAGAAAGTGGAAATCCCAATATAAGTGGATTTGCACATAAAATAAAAACACATCATAATGATGTTAAAATAGTAAGAGAAGCCAGAGAAAAGGGACTTATAGTAGAAACAAATAGTGATTGGCATAAAGATGAAGTTAGAAAAGTTGCAAGAAAATTAGGTTTGGATGAAAGTATTGCTTCAAGACAACCATTCCCAGGACCTGGACTTGCAATTAGGTTGCTTTGTCATGATAAAAATGAAGAAGTTACTATAACTAATGAAGAAGTTGAAAAATTAAATGATATACTTTGTAAAACTTCTGAAAAAGGATATATTCTTCCAATTAAATCTGTTGGTGTTCAAGGTGATGCTAGAAGTTATAAAAATTTATGTTTAATTTCAGGAAACAAATTAGATTTAGAGTGGAAATCTGTTACAAGCAAAGCAAAAGAAATAACAGATTCAATAAATACTATTAATAGAGTAGGATACATACTAAATGAAAATAAAATTTCAGAAAATCCAAAATGTTTCAATATGAAAATTTGTGATGAATGCATTGATTTACTTCGCGAATTAGATAAAATTGTAACAACTAATTTAGAAAAGGCAAAGGTAAATCAAACTTTTGCGGTTTTACTTCCAATAGGAATTAATAAAAAATATTCAGTTGCTATTAGAACATTTGTTACAAATGATTTTATGACAGGAAGACCTGGAGAAATAGGAAAAGAAGTTTCAAAGGAAATGCTAGAAAAAACAGTTAATGAGATTACAGAAAAGTATGGAGATAAAATCGAATTTATAATTTATGATGTTACAAGTAAACCACCAGCAACATGTGAATGGCAATAATAATATATATTCCCGGGATTAAAACTCCCGGGAATGTTTTTTGAAAATTATCATTATCTCAAAAGTGTAATCCAAGAATGTATTGTTTTTTCAAATAAATTTAATATGCTCATTTTCGAAATTTCCTTTTCTGCAATTAGGTTAACAGATGATATCAATTCATTATCTAAATAAAAATTCATTTTCCCTAGAACCTGATCTTTTTGAACTGGTGCTTCAATTTTATCATTTAATTCTATTTCTTGTGTAATTTCTGAAGAACTATTCTTTTTTAATATTACACCATTATCATTTTCAAACAAAAGATTAACACTACTTTCAACTCCTTTACTTACATTAATACTTTGTAATATATCTCCTTTAGTTGAAATTTTTTTAAAAGAGTAAGTACTAAAACCATAATCAAGCAAAAGTTTTGCTTCAGAAAAACGAAGTTTTGTAGTAGGTGCTCTCATTATAACAGCAATTAAAGATAAATCATTTCTAGTTGCACTAGCAGATAAATTATATAGAGCAAGACTTGTAGAACCTGTTTTTAGGCCAGTTGCTCCTTCATATGTACGAATTAATTTATTAGTGTTAACAAGTTCTGACTTACCATCACGGAGACTATCCATCCAAATTTTTGTATAATTAGTAATTGTTGGATGATTTTGTAATAATTCTCTTGACATTAAACTAATGTCATAACTAGAAGTAAGATGACCATCTTCATCAATACCATGACAATTTTTAAAAGTAGTATCATTCATACCAAGTTCTTTAGCTCGTTCGTTCATTTTTTGAACAAATAATTCTTCACTTCCAGCTAAATATTCTGCCATAGCAACAGTACAATCATTCGCACTAACTACACAAATTGCCTTGAGCATTTCATTAACAGTTAAAGTTTCTGTTTCATTTAACCAAATTTGAGATCCACCCATAGAAGATGCATGTTCACTACAAGGGATAGTAGTATCCAGTGTAATATCACCTCTATCTAATGCTTCCATGATTAGAAGAATACTCATAACTTTAGTAACACTTGCAGGTCTTAATTTTTCATGAGAATTTTTTTCATATAAAACTTTTCCGTGTAGTTTGTTCAATCAAAATTGCGCTTTCTGATTCTAGATTTAAAAAATTATCTGCCACATCACTATTTACTTCGATTGTATCTGATTGTTCAGTCCAAATAGGAAATGTACTAAAAAATCCAAAAGAACATGTACTTAAAAGTATATAAAATAATATAAAATAAGTAATAATTTTTCGTTTCATAATATCCTCCAAATATTTTCTTAATCAATATTATGCAATTTTAAAAATATATATGAAAATAATTTTGTTATGTGCACACAAAATAAAAAATTTTAATAATTAAAATCTTATATTAATGCTTGTAATGTTAAAAAAAAATGTATATAATATGAGAGGATTGAGGAAATTAGTATCATAAATATTAATATCAAGGGGGATATAATATGGAGTCAAAAGTAAAAAAAGTTGCAATATTGACAAATGGAGGAGATGCACCTGGACTAAATGCTGTTATTAGAGCAATAGTTAAAACAGGAAGAACATATGGTGTTGAATGTTATGGCTTTATTGAAGGATATAAAGGATTATTACAAAATAACTATGTTAAATTAGATTTACAGGGCAATGCTTCTGGATTACTAACAAAAGGTGGAACTATTATTGGAACATCAAATAGTACAAATGTTTTTAATTATAAAGTAGTAAATGAAGATGGAACTGTAGAATATAAAGATTTATCAGATCAATGTGTACAAAATATAAGAGAGGATGGTTTTGATTGTATATTTACTTTAGGAGGAGATGGAACTCAAAAATCAAGTAGAGATTTTTCATTAAAAGGTATAAATTGCATTGGTGTACCAAAGACTATTGATAATGATGTTGCACATACTGATATGACATTTGGATATAATACAGCTGTATCAGTTGCAGCAGAAGCTTTGGATAGACTTCATACAACTGCAGAAGCTCATCACAGAATAATGGTATTAGAGGTAATGGGAAGATATGCAGGATGGCTTGCTCTAGAATCTGCTATAGCAGGAGGTGCTGATGTTGCTTTGATTCCAGAAATACCTTATGATATAAATAAAGTGGTAGATAAAATAAATGAGAGAAGAGCTAGAGGAAAAGAATTTACAATAATTGTTACATCAGAAGGAGCTATGCCAAAAGATGGAACAATTACTGTAAAGAAAACTTTAGATGATGGCGCAGGTCTAGATAATATAAGGCTTGGAGGAGTAGGAGAAAAATTAGCATCTCAGCTTGAAGAGTTGACTGGAATGGCAGCAAGAAACACAGTTTTAGGTTATGTTCAAAGAGGAGGATCTCCTTCTGCTTTTGATAGAGTACTTTCTACAAAATATGGTTGCAAAGCAATGAAACTTGCAATTGAGGGTATTTTTAATGTATTAGTAACTTATAAAAATGGAAGCATGGAGTATGTTTCTTTAGAAGATGTTGTTGGAAACAACAAAGTTATAGGAGCTGCTTCTGGAAATACTAAGGAAAGTAATATAAGAAAAGTTCCAATGGATCATGATTTAATAAAAATTGCTAGAGATTTAGGAATGAGTTTAGGTGACTAATAATTTATTGTAAAATTATTATATTTAAATTATAATAAGGTCATATGTATTAATAGAAAAACTAAATATTTGCTATTATTGATGTAAATATTTAGTTTTTTTATATTATCTATTCTATAATTTTAGAAAAAAATAA